>JANXXW010000374.1 GCA_025350425.1 Rhodospirillales bacterium | reverse complement strand
CCGCGCTGATCGGTCCGAATGGAGTAATCGGCACCTATCGCAAAATCCATAACCAGTTCGAGTTCCCCTACTTCTCGCCGGGCGAGGAGGTGCCCGTCTTCAGCACGCAGCACGGAACCATGGCGAGCATCATCTGCTACGACCTTTGCTTTCCTGAACTGCTCCGCACCTACGCTGTCAAGGGCGCCGACGTTGTGCTGATGTCCACGGCTTGGCCGATGAAGGCCTATGACCGGCCGACCGACTATCACGGCTGGGCCATGGACCTGGCCGCGCAAAGCAATGCTTTTTTTAACCAGTTCTGGCTGGTCGTGTCGAACCACTGCGAAAAGCAAGTCTACTCACAAAAGTCGGACTATTACGGCGGGTCCCAAATCATTGATCCGTTCGGCAAGGTTGTGGCCTATCTTGAGGACGAGGAGGGCTTGGTGGTCCACCGCGCCGATCTTCAGGACACCGTCCTGAGATCGAGGACCGAAGGGTTTTTTGGCCTCAACCTGCTACAAGACCGCCGCCCCGAACATTATGGTGCCGTGCTCGACCAGAGCCATCGCTTCCCAAGCGAGGCGCTCGCTACGATGAACTCACAAGCCCAGAACCCCCGCACCCAGGCTGCACAAGCCAAGGGCCAAGGCTTGCCACGGTAAAGCCGGGCCGCTGAGCGCGGCGAAATCTGCGACGGCTTAGTTGAGAGCCAGGCTTTCTGCGCCTCCGGCCTCAACCTGGTGGTCAGCGCCATCATCTTGTGGAACACCGCCTATCTCTCACGCGTCGTCCAGAGCTTACGGGACGCAGGTTACGACTTGCCCGATGACATCATTCGCCACGTCTCCTCGTAGATCTGGGAGCACATCAACGTTACCGGTATTTACGACTGGAGGGGGAGGCCCAGCCAAAAGGCACCTTCCGACCGCTCCGCACCATTAAAGAGAAATTCACTGCCGCTGCATGAACCGCAAAACCATACGTTGCCACTATGTTCTATGTTATCGTACATCTGCGCACAGTTTTTGTCGTGACACCCATCGGCCAGGACCGCTTACGGCCGCAAACGGCCTCGGCGGGGAGAAAAAGGTGAAGGATCGCCCACTCGGCGTTGGTCAGATCGCTTCCGTAGCGCAGCCCGGCACAGCTATGCCGCCGCCGGGTGGTCGGATCCACATCAAGGTCTCGTCCATTGTGTTGCAACCTTGACAAATCAAGACTTGCCCCCGCTGCCCGGACCCTCAAGCCATCACGCGGGGTACGTTCCGAAACCGCCTCTCAGGCGACCTGCAGTGCCAGTAACAACCTTGCGGTCTGCTCGTCCGTGATCAGGCCGTTGGCGAGACGACCGGTCAGCGCTGCCTTAATACCAGGGACCCGAACCGAACCCGTCTGCACGATCATCGTCGTACGCTTGGCCGGTGACGGCAGGAGGAAGGAGGTTAGGCGTGTATGATAACCGTTATCGAGCAATTTTCCCTGCGCCGTGAAGCTGTGACCTAGAAGCTCGCCCACCGCGCCGGCCTGCATCGCCTCGCCCAGCTCGACATCAGTGATATGGCCATCAAGATGCAGCGGTGCTTGCCAATCGATATAGCCCATGCCCATCATCAGCACCGTTGCTTCCTCGATCAGGGACAGAAACGACTTGTAGGCAAGCTGGTCCTGAATGAATTGTCGTTCCTGTATCGTATTGGTAACAACCGGCATCGGCGCAGGGTAGCACTGTGCCCCTATGCGCTCCGCAAGGCGCATAACGACGTCGTAATGACTAGCCCAGCCGTAGCGTGTAAGATTTCCCATCAACGATATGCACTTATGCTGCGGCCGATTCATCATAGGAACCCGAGTGGCGGTCTCCCGCATTGCTTGGCCATTGCCGAGTGCAACCGTGGTCGGCACCTTCTGCAGAAGGAGGGTTTCAAGGTAAAGGGCGGCAGCCGTGGCGACAGTCTCTATATCACCGTCGTCGCGCCTGGATGCCGGCGCCACCTCGCAATAGACAAGGTCGAAAGCCTCCCTTACCCGTTCGGCCAGTTCTATGCATTCGGACATCGGGTGGATCAGCTGGAACCGGATCAGATTCTCCGACGCCGCGAGCGCGACCAGACGCTGCACGATTTGCCGCGACACGTTAAGTTCAGCCGCAATCTGATCCTGCCGGCGTCCCTTAGCATGATAAAGCCAAGCTGCGCGGGCGGCCAACTCCAGCTTGCGATCGCTCAACGACTCGGTGCGATCGGTCGATGTCTCCGCAGCGGATTCTGTCGGCGTCGTCCCGTGAATTGGAATCCTCATCAGCCTGCTCTTGTCCCGTTGATCTTCGACCAAATCGCTCGGCATTCAGATGGCATGCGCCTTGATCACCATCGGCGTGCCAATGGCGACAGAGCCTGTCTGGGTCAATACGCCCGTGCCCTCGTCGCGCTGGAAGATCGTTATGCTGTCGCTGTTCTGATTTGCGACCAGCAGATAACGGCCGGTAGGACTCATCGTGAAGTTGCGCGGCCATTCACCGCCCGTTGGGGTATGGCCCAGCAGAGCAAGCCAGCCGGTCTGCTGATCGACAGCGAAACACGCTAAACTGTTATGACCGCGGTTGGCACCGTAAAGAAAGCGGCCATCGGGCGACAGTTGTAGCTCGGAACAGTTGTTCAGTTGGGTATACCTGATAGGGAGCGTCGATATGGTCTGGCGAAGCTCGAACTCGCCCGTCTCTGCCTCATAGCCGAGATATGCAATCGTCCCAGCCAGTTCGTTAATGACATAGGCCCGATCCCCCGACGGGATAAAGATGAAATGTCGCGGACCAGAGCCTGGTTTCAGCCGGAGGGGCGGCGGAGCACCATCGACGCTCAACCGGCCATTCTGGAAGCGGTAGCTATGAATGCAGTCGGTCCCCAGGTCGGTAACGATGACAAACCGGTTATCCGGGCTTGCGACAGCGCAGTGCGGATGCGGTGCGGTCTGGCGGATAGGAACCGGCCCCTGCCCCTTATGCTTGACCATGCAGATCGGCGGCTCCAACCCTCCGTCCGCTCGCACGGGACAGACGGCCACCGCATGCCCGGGATGCTCCTCATCGAAGCCCTCCCAGGCTTCGTGCGAATAGTTGACGGCGAAGGCGTAGCGTCCGCTACGGTCGAGACTTGTGTGAGTCGTGATGCTGCCGCCCGTTACCTGCTTGTTGATGTAACGCAGCCTGCCATCCGCAGAGAGCGCGTAGGCCGACAATGTTCCTTCGTTCCAGCCAAACACCTCTGTTGTGACGTAGATATGGCTGTGCCTTGCGTCAAAGGCGATAAAGGATGGGTTATCGATCCCCATCTGGCAACTGAGGCGAGAGAGAGTGCCGCTGCTCTCGTCAAAGTCAAAGGCAGTGATGCCCTCGCCATGCGCCTGCTTGAAATAGGGCGTCTGGCGGGTCAGCGCGCCGACCAGGATACGGGACTTTTGAGACATCGAGATCTAGCCTTCATCTATGATTCTGCACTCATATCGGCGCGTGGTCTTCCGACAGAGCAAGAACAGCGATGATGATCACGCCGGTCAGCCCATACCTGACCCCTGCTCCAAGCCCGAGAACATTCAACATCGTCGACATGAGATAGAGAAACAGAGACCCACCCCAGATGCCGGCAGCCGAGACGCGCCCGCCTGTAATGCTGGTGCCACCAATCACAACCACGGCGATCGACATGAGAAGAAAGTCCGACGACATGTCGAGGGCCGCGCCCCCGGAATAGGCGGCTAACAGAAGTCCGGTGACAGCGGCGAGAAGCGAGGAGGCGACGTAGACGATCGTTGTGATCCGCCTCGTTGGTATACCGGCCAGATAAGCAGCGCGCTCGCTCTGCCCGACCGCCAAAAGATCCCGCCCGAACACGCTCCGTGACATGACGAGGCCGAGGATCGCGGCAGCCACAATGAGCACAATGGCGATCCAGGGGATGCCCATGGTCCGACCGACTGCGAACTGCATGAGGATGCCCGGCGGCTTTGCCGTCGTTGTCTTGGAATAGGCAATGGTAATCGACTGCATAATGAAGCCCGCCGAGAGCGTTGCCACCATCGGCGGCACACGGGCGATCTTAATCAATCCGACATTGATTAGACCAACCGATCCACCCACAGCGAGCACGACAACGATGCCAAGCCAGAGCATGGACGGGTCGCCGTGCATTGCCCCGATCGCGAGGTAACCCGCGAGGGTCATGACGGCCGGGATCGAGAGGTCGATGTTGCCCGGCCCTGCGGCGACAACGAGCATCTGGCCCATGCCCGCCATAACGTAGAAAGCGGCGAAGCCCAGACCTGCGGTCAGGGTGGCACCGGCTCCGCGACCTCCTGCGCTGATGACGGTAATGAGCCAGACCACGAGGGCGCCGGCAAAGGACCATACCCAGCGGCGCTCACGTAGGCGCGCGGCGAGAGCTTTCATCACGCATGCCTCCTCGACAGTGCACGCAGCCCGAGGACAAGCAGCAGGAGCAGCCCCTGCACACTCAGTTGCCAGTCGGAGGAAATGGGCGTGAAGGAGAGGAGAACGCCTGTGAGGAGCATGATGAAGGCCCCAACAACTGCGCCGATCGGTGAGATCACCCCGCCGGTAAAACTGCTACCGCCAACGATCACAGCCGCGACGGACAAAAGCGTGTAGGGCGTGCCGACGTTCGCGTCTCCGCTGCTGATGAGTGCGGTCAGCATAAGGCCGGATATCACGCCGAAGAGGCCGGCGAGCGCGTAAAGGGCACTGCGTGCTACAACGAGGGACCAGCCAGCGTCGCGCAGGAAGGGCGGCGCACTGCCAAGGCCGCGCAGAACCACGCCGTAGGACGACATGCGGAAGAACCATTGCGAAAAGATCGCGGCAAGCACGCCGACCAGTATCGGCAGAGGCAGGTAGGGAGCCCTCCAATGAGCGAGGGCCACCAGCCAATCAGGCGCGCTGCCTGCGGGTGTCGGCATGATCAGGAGTGCAAGTCCGAGCCAGATGAAGGAGGCACCGAGCGTCACGACAATAGATGGTAGGCGACGGATCTGAATGAACGCGCCCATCGCGCCGTAAGCGGCGACGCCTGCGGCAAGGAGGAGAAAGCAAAGAGCAGGGTGGCTGCTAAGCAGGGTCGCCGCAATGCAGTTGACCAGGCTGATAAAGGGCCCGATTCCAAAGTCGATATCGCTGGCGGTGATGACGCAGAGTTGAGCCAAAGCCGCGAAGATCATGGGCGGCACAAAACGCAGAATGAGTTGCAGGCCGATATAGCTCGTGGCCCGCGGCTGCATGATGCCCATGCCGATCACCATGATGGTCAGAGCAAGAACCGGAAGGAATGGCAGGCCGGCGCCCCGCAGCGCGGGCGCGATGCGTGCGCTAAGCCGCAGCATCGGAGGCCTCCTCGGCACGGCCGAAGGAGGCGGCGAGGACACGCTCTTCTGACAACTCGTGCCGCGGGATCTCGGCGGTAATTTCACCCTGATAGTAGACGTAGATACGGTCGCAGTTGATCAGTTCCTCCGTCTCCGTCGTATAGAGCACGAAGCATTTCCCGTCGGCCGCTTCGTGGCGGATATGGTCGAACATCTCCCGCTTGCTGCTGACATCAACACCACGCATTGGATCATCCAGCAGGATGATGCGCGCATCTGTCGCCAAGGCACGCGCGATCAGAACCTTCTGTTGGTTCCCGCCGCTCAGCGAGAGGATCGGAGAACGCACATCCGGCGTCTTGATGCCGAGGCGGCTCCTCCATTCTCGCGCGGCCGCTTCCTCGTCCCTGGCGCTCACGAGACCAAATCGCGCGATACCTTTTAAAAGGCTTACCGTCAAATTTTCGCTGATGGACCAAAGGGGGAAGATACCTTCGGCACGACGATCACCGCTGACATAAGCAGCCTCCGCGTCCACGCGCAGGCCGGCATCCGCTGGTCCCAAGGCGCTGCGAAAGATAGCCTGCAACAGTTGCTTCTGGCCGTGGCCGTCAAGGCCTGCCAGCCCAACGATTTCCCCTGCCTTTGCAGTGAAGGCGATTCGGCCGCCCCTGCTCCTGGCGTCGTGCGCGAGCACGGCATTCTCAATCTGTGCGGCGGGCTTGGCCCGCCCGCTGCCGCCGGGCCGCAATTGCGCGACGGCTGTCTCCGATGCCTGCGCCATGACGCCCATCGCCTCGACGAGTTGCTCAGGCGAAAGACCCGACGCGCGACGTTCGTCGACCACGCGCCCATCTCGCATCACGATGACGCGGTCGGTGTGATCTACAATCTCCTTCAGCCGATGCGATATGAGGAGGCAGGAAATCCCGTTTTCGCGTGATCGGACGATATAATTTAGAAATTGGTGTGCCGCCTGCGCGTCGAGAGCGGAGGTCGGCTCGTCGAGGATGACGAGCCGAGGCGGCATGGAGAGAATAGAGAAGGCCCGCGCGACCTCGACCATCTGGCGCGCACTAGCCGACAGGTCTTCGACCACCGCATCGAGTAGAATGCCATGATTCGGAAAGATTGTGTCAAGCGCTTTCCCGATGACTCGGCGAGCGGCACTCCGCCAGCCCCAGCCTTTGAGGTCGCGATGGCTTAGACGCGTATTCTCGGCTACCGTCAGAGTCGGGCAAAGGGAGAGTTCTTGAAACACGGACCTTATCCCGAACGCGCGCGCTTGCCGCACATCGTAATCCGCCGCCACCTCACGGCCATCAACCAGAAACCGGCCTTCGTCGCGAGCCACTGTGCCGCGAAGAACAGCCATCAAGCTGGACTTCCCGGCTCCGTTATGTCCCACGATGCCGACGAGATCAGCGGCGCCAATCGCCAGATCGACGCTTGCCAGCGCCCTGACCCGGCCGAAGTTCTTGCTGATGCCGCTCATTACGACGAGGGGAGGCGTATCGCTCATGAGGCAAGGCTCGGCGGCATCAACATCTTGGCCGGTTGTCTACTGAGCGCTTAGGAAAGGTGACGGCGCATCAGGCGCGGGCTTGCCAGTATTCGCCGCTTCAATAAGCGTTTCCGTCCAGGACTGGTCGAAGAGCGTCAAGGCGAGGCTGCCCACAGGCGTGATCTTGAGCCACGCATCGAGGTCATTCTTGTAAATCGTCGTCACTGGGAGGTTCATCGTCTTTGGCACGTGGCGCCCGGCGAGAATCTGTTGGGCCACCCAGAACGCGACTTCGGAGCTCGAAGGCGTTGAGGAAACCGAGAAGGTCTGATAGTTGGGGTCCTTCTCAACAAGCGTCTTCCAAAGAGCAAGCTCATCCTGTCGGTTGCCCATGACAATGATCGGTGCCGGCCGGCCGGCCGCGTTGAAGGCCTGATAGGCGCCCCATCCGTCACCTCCCTGGGTTGCGACACCTTGGACCGGAGGCAGGCTCGGCAGGATGCCCGCCACTTCCTTCTGTGCGACCGTCTGCGTCCAGTTCCCGTAGACGGCACCAACGATTTTGATGTTGGGATAGGTCTTTAGCCCGTCAGCGAGGCCATTGTGCATGTCGACATCCGCCGAGGTCCCGGCAACACCCCGGATCTCAAGAATGTTCGCGGGGCCCTTCAGGTGCTCGCCCAGGAACTTCGCCTGCAGCCGCCCGTCTTCTACGTAATCTGTGATGATATGATACGCGCAGGAAACCGTTGCGGTCTCATTGAAAACGACCACAATGACGCCCGCGTTGCAGGCATCTTCCATGGCGCCATTAATCGCAGTCGTCGAGATCGGATCGACGACGATAGCGTTGTAGCCCTCGACGATGAGGCTCTCGATCTGGCTTGACTGCTGGATAGCCGAATTGTCAGCATTGACGATCTTCGTCTCGCCGATGATGTGGTCCTTCATTGCCTGACTGGCCGTGTCCGACCAGGACTTTAAGAGAGCCTGCCGCCAACTGTTGCCAGCGTAGAAGTTGCTTAGGGCAATCTTCATATGAGCCGTGCTTTTTTGTTCAGCCGCACCGGCATGTGTCAGCCCAGCTGCGATCAGTAGAACTGCGGCGACCATCGTAGCGACACATTTAACTTGTGGCACGTTCATCTCTCCCTGAGCAATTATTTATATTGTAAATAATTCAGCACGGCAGGTGACATGTCGTCAAGGTCGGGGTAGGGTTTAAGCGTCGTGGTAACGCTGGAGTGTGTGCGCCTCAAGCTGTTCATGATTATCCACCTGATGACACAAGCGTAGTCCGACAATTTGGACGTTGGGCAATTTCTACGTCTGCCGTTACAGACGCTGCTTGGCTTTCGGCAATGACAATTACCGTCGGCCTCAAGCTTTGATCGGACCGATCATCAAGGTTTGTCTTCCGGATTTGCCTCAGGACGGGAGATGTTGTTTGCGCCTTGAGATCTTCGTTTCGATAGCTCTTACGCTACGAAACGAAGCCGCTAGCGTTGCCTTGCAAAGTGCTAGTCTTACCGTACCACAAATACTTGCATAATTTGATGATGATTGTCGACGAAGCGAGCTTCTCGTTTGTAGAGGTGGATCATGACTTCATTAGGTATGCGGGTTCTGTTGCAAACGCTGCAACGGGTTATGCTGAGTGGCTGGTGGTGGCAGTTTCAGGCGGTGGCGATCTGAAAGAGTTCGCCAACGAAGGCGGCCTGCGCCCGCATGTCCCGTC
>JANXXW010000329.1 GCA_025350425.1 Rhodospirillales bacterium | reverse complement strand
CCCGGCCGTGCAGATTTTCTGCCTCCCGGTGAAGCCCTGAGCGAGGCGCAAATGCCCGCCCGCGTGACTGATACCGCGATCGCCGAGGCGTTCCGTGGCTATCCCGCGCGCAACTTCTACGCTTTGATTTGTTTCGGACAGAGACAGGGCATCAGGGTGGCAGCGTTTTCCTTACTTCGGCGCATTGCTACCGTGATGGCATTAGCGGGGTCTCTTGCGGCACACGCACAGGGGCAATCGGTGCTGCGGATCGGTTTGCAGGACGATCCGGACAGCTTTGACCCGGCGCGCGCCTACAGCTTCGTGGGGCGGATCATGCTCACGAGCCTGTGCAACAAGTTGGTCGATACGGCACCCGATCTCAGCTTCGTGCCGCAGCTGGCGCTGTCGTGGACCACGGCGCCAGACGGCAAGGCGGTGACGTTCAAGCTGCGCCCCGGCGTCAAGTTTTCCGACGGCACCGACATGGACGCCGCCGCCGTGGCGTTCAATATCGACCGCGGGCTGCACCTTCCGGGCAGCCGGCGCAGCTCCGAGATATCGGCAGTCGATACAGTGGACGTGCTCGATCCGTTGACGGTGCGGTTCAATCTCAAGGCCCCATTCGCGCCGCTGATCGCACAGCTGTCGGACCGGGCAGGGCTGATCGCCTCTCCCAAAGCACTACAGAACCCGGCGGGCTTCGACGCAGCGCCCGCCTGCTCGGGACCGTTCAAATTACGGGAGCGGGTATCGCAGGACAGAGTAGTGCTGGTCCGTGACCCGACCTATTGGGACCACGAACATTTCCACTTCGACCGGGTGGAATTCCGCATCATGTCGGACCCCACTATCCGGCTATCCAACCTGCGTGCCGGGACGCTCGATTTCGCCGAGCGTATCCTGGCAAGCGACGTGGGAATGCTGAAGGCCGATACACGCTTAAGGGTGATCGTGGGTCCGAGCCTGCGGTACACCGGGATCACCTTCAACATTGCCAACGGGACTGGCGCCAGCCCAGAATTCGGCAAATCAGCGCAGCTGCGCGAGGCGCTCGACCTCTCATTCGAACGAGCCGCGATCAACCAGGTCGTGTTTGACGGCAACAGCGTGCCCGGCAACCAGCCAGTGGTGTTCACGAGCCCCTATTATGCGCCGAACCGGCCGGTCATGCCGCCGGACATCGCGAAGTCGAAGACGTTGATCCAGGCCAGCGGGATCGCCCACCCGACCCTGGACCTGATGGTTCAAAACTCAGCGGACCAGGTTCAAGTCGGCCAGATGCTACAATCCATGGCCAAGGACGCCGGCATCCAGATCAATTTGCAGGCCATCGAGTTTCAGACGCAACTGGCGCGGCAGGCTAGCGGCAGCTTCCAGGCCAGCCTGATCGGCTGGGGCGGCCGCGTCGATCCGGATGGCAACATCTCCCCCCTGCTCGGCTGCAAGTCGTCGACCAACGACGGCCGTTATTGCGGAGGGGCGGAGGCGGACTTGCTGGCTGGCCAGGCGGAGACCGACCCGGCGCGGCGGCGCGAGTTATACCATCGCGCGATCAGCACGATCCTGGACGATCGCCCCATCATCTACCTATATCACCCGCCGCTGATCATGGGGATGACGGCGCGGCTGAACGGCTTTGTCTACCACCCCGACGGGCTGATCCGGCTGCGTGATGTAGCCTATGCGCCGTAACCGCTACCTGGATATGCCCTCGGCGCGGCAGAACATACCTTCAAGGCGGCCGACTGCTTGCCGCCACACTGGGTCAGGCATGCTCGTCACATCAGGTTGAGAGGCCTCCGGCCAGCAGGGTTGTCCAGCAGATCCTGCTCGGCCTGTCTCAGACAGGATTGCAGCGCCAGGGCCAACGCCGTTTTGTCAGGACCGCCCCGTTCGGGCGGCAACGCCTTCGAGATACAGTCCAGGAGGGCGGCATCATGGCCAGACCCGTCCGGGACCGCCAACATTTTTTGCTGTAACTTTTCACCAGCGGCTTTCGCCATACCTTGTCGCTTTGCCACCCATTGCGCCAGCAGCTTGTCCCGTCGGGCGATGACCAGAAACCGAAGTTCCTGATCATGCGCGAACTTCGCCTCAAAGGCCTGTTCACGGTCGTGAAATGAGGTTGCCACAGCGTTCCTCCAAATACCCGAGATGACGCAATACGCTAGACCCGTTTCCGGATGACTTCCAGAAACTACTCTGTGTTGGGCTTTGCTTCAAAGTCGGGTATCGGCGTGCTGTGAGCAGTCAGCAACTGGCCAGACCCACAC
Source organism: Rhodospirillales bacterium (assembly GCA_025350425.1). Classification (GTDB taxonomy): domain Bacteria; phylum Pseudomonadota; class Alphaproteobacteria; order Acetobacterales; family Acetobacteraceae; genus JANXTF01. The sequence goes on along the minus strand of JANXXW010000329.1, from coordinate 525 downwards.
CGCATTACTGAGCTGCCAATTCGCACTCTCCGGTAAGCTTAGGGGCGATTGCGGTGAGGTTATCCCCTAACCACCGGCCAAGGGTTGACCGAGCCACGGAACATTATTGGGATCCGGCCGGATGGCGGCCGCCCAGGCGTTATCGGCCGCCGAAGCCGGAGCCAATTGCGACGCCTTTAAAGATGTAGCGATGCATCAAGATGGTCAGGAACAAGCCAGGCAACATCGAGATGGTTGCACCGGCCATCATGTAGTTCCATTGCGTGCCCTGCTGGCCCTGAAACAGAGTAAGGCCGAGCGGAAGGGTCGCGTGCTCCGGGCTATTTACTTCGATAAGCGGCCATAGGAAGGAGTTCCACTGACCGGTAAAGGTGAACAATGCCAGCAGCCCGATTGCCGGCATCGACAGCGGCAGCACAACCTGGGTCAGTATGCGCAAATGCGACGCGCCGTCGATCAGGGCCGCGTCCTCCAACTCCTGCGGGATGGTCAGGAAGAATTGTCGCATCAAGAAGGTGCCAAAGG
>JANXXW010000331.1 GCA_025350425.1 Rhodospirillales bacterium | reverse complement strand
TCACGGACAGCATTCTTGCCACCGAGGCCGTGCGGAAAGCGTCCAATTTGCGCCAGTTGACCATCGCCGACCTGCTGGCGGAAGCGATGCGGCGGATCAGCGACGAGAGTTCGGTGAGTTCGCTGTTCGACTGACTGACTTGGCCCTGAACACCGCTGCCGACCGGATTGCATAGCGGGCCTCATCATTGCGAATCCCGCGGCTTGCCCTGGTTCCTGACTATGCGCGATAGAGGTGGCCTCGACGAGTTGTCAGACCGGCCATTCCAATCAACGAGGGACCACGATGAAACTGTTCTACACCCCCGGCAGCTGCTCGCTCGGCATCCACATCCTGTTGGAGGAGATCGGCAAGCCGTATGATGTGGAGAACGCTATGTTGCAGGTTCCTTCTGCCGAACGCGATCTCACCCGCATCAATCCGAAATCCAAGGTGCCGACGCTGGTGCGTGACGACGGGTCCGTGCTGACCGAGTTCCCCGCCATCGCCTATTGGCTGGCCAGAACCAACCCGCAGGCCAAGTTGCTGCCGGGCGATGCCGAGCACGACACGCGGGCGCTGGAGGCGATGGATTACGCGGTCGCCACCATCCACATGCAAGGCTTTGGGCGCCTGTTCCGTCCGAGCGCCTATGCGCCTTCGGAGTCAGATGCCGAGGCGGTCAAGGCGCGGGGCCGGGAACTGATTGAAATGGCTTTCGCCCTCATGGACAAGACACTGGAAGGCCACGACTACCTGGTCGGCACCTTCTCGGTTGCGGACGCCGCGTTGTTCTACACCGAGTTCTGGGCGGCCGGCCGGATGAATATCCCGCTGCCGCCGAACTGCGCCGCGCATTATGCCCGCATGAAGGCCCGCCCCGCGGTCGCCCGTGTGCTCGAAAAAGAAAGACTGGTCTGAGCGCGGCGGGTCCCGCGCCGTGAGCGCCGCCTTTTCCGCGCTTGTCCCGCAGGCTTTCTGGTTCCTTCGCCACGGCGAGACGGACTGGAACGCGAAAAATCTTAGCCAGGGCGCCGTCGATATCCCGTTGAATGAGACCGGACTGGCGCAGGCGCGAGTCGCGGCGGGAAAGCTGCGTAATCGCGGCATCACCACGATTCTCTGTTCGGACCTGTCTCGCGCCAAGGTGACCGCGGAGATCGTCTCCGAGCAGCTTGGCCTTCCGGTTCAGGTCGATCCGGCGCTGCGCGAGGTGTCGTTCGGCGTGCAGGAAGGCCAGCCGATGTCGGAATGGTTCAGCGAATGGGTGGCGGGCACCATCACGCCCGATGGCGCCGAGAGCTTCCGGGCATTGCGCGTGCGGGCGAGTGGGGCGATCAATCGTGCGCTGGCATTGCCGGCGCCGGTGCTGGTTGTGGCGCACGGCGCATTCTTCCGCGCTATCCGGGCCGAGATGGGACTGGAGCCGAACTTCCGGACTCCCAATGCAACTCCGCTGTTCTGCGAACCCGGCCGGCCGGTATGGAACCTGCTTCCGGCTGAGTAAGCCTTGTCGCCATCCCGTTAGCTTTGCTGACGGGATGGCAGACTTTAAAAAGAAGTGTACGCTGTGCTCGACTCTGTGTGCTTCCTGAAAGCGACATGGCAGCTGCAACCATACCCAATTTGCCCTCTGTCCTCTGCCCGTTTACGGTTTCAGTGTTCGTCATGACTTCTTGTCCATGAGGATATCTGGATGCGCGCGCTGGCCGATTTTTTCCTTCGCCGTCTCGTTGTCCTGGGTCGTCTGACGGTTCGGTGGCCTGATGGGCAACTCACCACCTACGCCGGCACTCCAGGTCCGGAAGCTCTGTTGCATTTCAAGGACAGGCGCACCGTCAGGCGTGTGTTCATGGACCCAGGTGTCGCCATCGGCGACTGCTACATGGACGGCACCTTGGTTCCGGTGGATTGCACGATCTACGAAGTGCTTGACGTGCTGATGATCAACGCCCAGTCCCGACCTTACGACATGCCGATGATGCGGCTTCGCACGGCGCTGCGGCACCTTATTCGCCGGCTCTCGCAGTTTAACCCGGCCGGCCGATCCCTCCGCAACGTTGCACATCATTACGACCTGAATGGCCGTCTTTACAGCCTGTACCTGGACCGCGACCGGCAATATTCTTGCGCCTACTTCCCCCACGGCAGCGAGACGCTGGAGGACGCGCAGGCCGCCAAGAAGCGCCATATCGCTGCCAAGCTGAAGCTCGACCGGCCCGATCTGGAAGTGCTGGACATCGGCTGCGGCTGGGGCGGCATGGCGCTCACCTTGGCGCGTGATTACGGCGCCCGGGTCACGGGCGTTACCTTGTCGACCGAACAGTTGGCCGAAGCCCAGGCGCGTGCCGCGGCGGCCGGGCTGTCGGACCGTGTCACGTTTGAATTGATGGATTACCGCAAGCTGCACCGGCGGTTCGACCGCATCGTCTCGGTTGGGATGTTCGAGCATGTCGGCTTGAACCACTACCGCACGTTCTTCGACGTGGTGAAGCGCTGCCTGTCACCCGATGGGGTTGCCGTGATCCATTCCATTGGGCGCAGCGACGGGCCAGGCTCGACCAATGCGTGGCTGGCGAAATACATTTTCCCGGGAGGCTACAGCCCGGCATTGAGCGAGGTGCTGCCCACGGTGGAAAGGTCGGGACTGTTCCTCACCGATATCGAGATCCTGCGGCTGCATTACGCCGAGACCATCCGCCACTGGCGCCGCCGGTTCGCCGCCAACCGCGACACCATCGCCGCAATCTACGACGACCGATTCTGCCGCATGTTCGAGCTCTATCTGGTCCTCAGCGAGCTCGCCTTCCGCCACGGCAGCCACATGGTGTTCCAGATCCAGCTTGCCCGCGGCCAGACGGCGGTGCCGCTGACCCGCGACTACATCCAGGCGGGTCGGCCATCACTCCTAGACCTGGGAGTATCCCGACCCGGCGATCTCCACGCCACGCCCTGACGCGCTGTCGATCAGGCCATATTCCTTCAGTATCTGCTGGCTGTAGGTGACGCGGCCATTGACCTTGGCCGCCGACTCGCTGGCCAGCAGCAGCGCCGCGCGCGCCATGTAGGACACCGGCTCGCCGCGCGGATCGTCGGGCCCATCGACCAGCTTGAAGTGCAGCGTGCCCGGCGTCGGCACCACGCGCGAGGGGGACAGGGCGGCGACGGTGATGCCGCCATGCTCCGACATCTCCTGCGCCAGCCCCTGGGTGAAGCGCTCCAGCGCCGCCTTGGTGGCGCCGTACAGCACCCCGCCGCGCACGGTCTGGTCCTCATAAGGGCCGCGCCCCGGGCCGATCGCCGCCCCTGAGCTGATGTTGACGATGGCGCCCGATCTCCGGCGGATCATGTCGGCCAGGACGGCCTTCGACAGAACAAACGGCCCGTGCACGTTGACCGCGAAGGCCCGCGCCCACCGGCTGGTCGGGTATTCGGCGGTCGGGATGTAGTAGTTCAGGGCAGCGTTGTTGACTAGGATGTCGATCGGCCCGTAGGCCACCCGGGCCTGCTCGACGAGGGAAATGCACTCGCCCTCGGTCGAGACGTCGGCGGTGACAGCCATCGCCTCACCGCCGGCGGCACGGATGTTATCCACGGTGCGCTTGAGCGAGCCCTCCAGCATCTTATGGTCACCTTCGTCCAGCGTGCGCGCGGCGCAGACCACGCGCGCACCCTCGGATGCGAACAGTTCGGCGATCGCCTGGCCGATGCCGCGGCTGGCGCCGGTGACGATCGCGACCTTGCCGCTCAGCTTGCCCATGTCACATCCCCTCCCTGACGAACCTGTTTTTCAGCACGCC
>JANXXW010000314.1 GCA_025350425.1 Rhodospirillales bacterium | reverse complement strand
CGCGCTTATGCAGGCGGGACCGGATTAAAACGGCTCTTCGAGCCGCTTCGCCAGATCCTCGACATTCTCAGGCGGCCAACCGGTGACGGTCATCCCGAGCGAAAGACCCATGGAGGACAGCACCTCCTTGATCTCGTTCAGCGATTTGCGACCGAAGTTCGGCGTGCGCAGCATTTCCTGTTCGGACTTCTGCACAAGATCGCCGATATAGACGATGTTGTCGTTCTTCAGGCAGTTGGCGCTGCGGACCGACAATTCCAGTTCGTCTACCTTACGCAACAAATTCCGGTTGAACGGCAGATCGTCGCGCGGCTCCTCCGAGCGGATTTGCTGCGGCTCGTCGAAGTTGATGAACAACTGCAGCTGGTCCTGCAGAATGCGCGCGGCCAGGGCCACCGCATCCTCAGGCGTCACCGCGCCATTGGTCTCAACCGTCAGCAACAGCTTGTCGTAATCGGTCACCTGGCCCACGCGGGTCGGCTCGACCTTGTAGGACACGCGGCGCACCGGCGAGTAGATGGCATCGATTGGAATCAGCCCAATTGGCGCATCCTCGGGACGGTTCGCGGCGGCAGCCACATAACCCTTGCCGAGATCGACGGTGAATTCCATGCCGAGCTTCACGCCGTCATCCAGCGTACACAACACGAGCTCAGGGTTCATCACTTCGATATCGTGACCAGCCTGGATTTGACCCGCGCGGACCTCACCGGGTCCGGTGGCGGACAAAATCATCCGCTTCGGACCTTCGCCGTGCATCCGCAGCGCGAGCTGCTTGATGTTGAGCACGATGTCCGTAACGTCTTCGCGCACGCCAGCGATGCTGCTGAATTCATGCAGCACGCCATCGATCTGAACTGCCTTAACGGCAGCACCCTGCAAAGACGACAGCAAAATTCGACGGATCGCATTGCCAAGCGTCATGCCGAAGCCGCGCTCCAGTGGCTCCGCAACGATAGTTGCAGTGCGCGCGGGATCGGCACCAGGCTCAACTTCGAGCTTCTCCGGCTTGATCAGCAATTTCCAATTTTTGTGCAATTCAGCACCTAACTAAACGAGTACGAGACAGCTGTGCCGCATGGGCACGGAACGATCGACCCAGCGCGGGTCAAACGCGACGGCGCTTGCGGGGACGACAACCGTTGTGCGGAATTGGCGTCATGTCGCGAATTGCCGTGATCGCGAAACCTACAGTCTGCAATGCCCGCAACGCGCTTTCACGGCCCGAACCCGGCCCGCTCACTTCGATCTCAAGCGTCTCCATGCCGTGCTCGCGCGCCTTCTTGCCCGCGTCCTCGGCCGCAACCTGCGCCGCGTAAGGGGTCGACTTGCGGCTACCCTTAAACCCTTGGCTACCCGATGAAGACCAAGCGATCGTATTGCCTTGGGCATCGCTGATCGTGATCATCGTGTTGTTGAACGTCGCAGCCACGTGGGCGACGCCCGAAGTGATGTTCTTGCGTTCCTTTTTACGGGTGCGCGTAGCAGTGGCGGCTTTCGCCATTTCGGTCTGTCCTGTCCAGTTATTGCGCAGTAGCCAGAACGTTCCGGCGCCGCAGCATCAAGCCTGTAAGCAGCCGCCCAGACGGGCGGCCGCTCCAGCCTACTTCGTTACTTTCTTCTTACCGGCGATAGCGACCGCCTTACCCTTACGAGTGCGCGCATTTGTATGCGTGCGCTGGCCTCGTACAGGCAATCCGCGACGGTGACGTAGACCGCGGTAGCAACCCAAATCCATCAGACGCTTGATGTTCATCGCCGTCTCGCGTCGCAGATCGCCTTCGACGCGATATTCGCGATCGACCATCTCACGGATGCGCAGCACTTCGTCGTCGGAGAGCTGGTTCACGCGACGCTCGTCGGCGATACCTAACTTGGTGCAAATCGCTTGCGCCTTGGCCGGACCGATCCCGAAAATATAGCGCAGGCTGATGGTCACCCGCTTGTTGGTTGGAATATTTACGCCGGCAATACGCGCCACGCCTTATCACTCCTGGTCGGTCAAAGGCGGACTGCCCTTGTATGCTGAACACCCGCCATACCCTGCTTGCTCGTTGCTGGGAATGTCAGAGCATTGGGAAAATGCTTACGACGGCATCCCTCGCGGGAAACCGTAGCGAGCGCGTAATATAGCCACGCTTTTAGAAGAGTCAACGCGCGTGGTTCACTTTGTCGTGAGCAACGCCCTGCAACATTAAGCCGGAGAAATGGCTTTCAGGTTATCGAGCACTGCTACGATCTGCCGTGTCACTTGGTCAATTTCAGCCATACCGTCCACCGCATGCAACCGACCTAGAGCCGCGTAATGCGGGAGAATCGGCGCGGTCTGGGTGTGATAGGCCGCCAAGCGGGCACTGACAGTTTCACGCTTGTCGTCCGGCCGACGTGCAAAGTTATGGCTGCCGCACACGTCGCAAATGCCCGACACCGCCAGCGGCTTGAAGTGGTCATGGTAGCCCGTGCCACACTTGGCGCATGTGAAGCGCCCGGAGATACGGTCCACCAACACTGCGTCATCGACTTCCAATTCGATAACCGCATCCAGTTGAACGTGCTTGCCGGCCAGCATGCTGTCCAGCGCTTGAGCCTGCGGATCGGTACGTGGGAAGCCGTCGAGAATAAACCCATGTGCGCAGTCAGGTTGGTCGATCCGGGCCGACAGCATCCGAATAATGATGTTGTCCGAGATCAGATGGCCGGCCTCCATGACTGACCGTGCCTGAAGGCCAATCTCACTTCCGGCCGCAACTTCCGCGCGGAGCATGTCACCAGTGGAAATCTGCGCAACGCCATAGCGTTCCTGCAGGTGCTTCGCCTGAGTTCCTTTTCCCGCGCCAGGCGGTCCCAACAGGATTAGATTCAACGGCCTCTCCCTCGCACACGGGCCTTCTTGATCAGCCCTTCATATTGATGTGCGAGTAGATGTGACTGAATTTGTGTGACCGTGTCCATCGTTACCGACACAATGATCATCAAGCTCGTGCCGCCGAAGTAGAACGGGACGCCGTAGCGGCTGATCAGGATCTCCGGCAGCAGGCATACCACGCATAGATACAAGGCGCCGATCGTGGTCAGACGCGTCAGTACGGTATCGAAATACTCGGCCGTATTTGTGCCGGGTCTGATGCCTGGGACGAACCCGCCGTACTTCTTCAGGTTATCCGCCGTCTCCTGCGGATTGAACACGACGGCAGTGTAGAAGTAGCTGAAGAATATGATCATCCCGGCATACGCGATCATATAGGCCGGTTGCCCGTGGGCCAGTGCGTTGCCGATGGTGCTGAGCCACCCGCCGCCCGAACCCTGGCCGGAGAACCCGGCGATCGTTGCGGGGATCAACAGGATGGAGCTGGCGAAAATCGGCGGGATGACGCCGGACGTATTGATCTTCAGCGGCATGTGCGTCGAGTCACCGCCGAACATGCGCTGGCCGACTTGGCGCTTTGGATACTGCACGACGATCCGCCGCTGTGCCCGTTCCATGAAGACGATGAAGGCGATCACGGCAACAGCAATGACCAGGAACGCGAGGATGAACACCGGGCTCAGCGCTCCGGTGCGGCCCAGTTCGAGCAGCGTCACCAGTGCGTGGGGCAGGTTGGCGACAATTCCGGCGAAGATAATCAGGCTGGTGCCGTTGCCGATGCCGCGCGTCGTGATCTGCTCGCCGATCCACATCAGGAACATCGTCCCGCCAACCAGCGTCACCACGCAGGAGATGCGGAAGAAGGTACCGGGATCGATCACCGCGGCTCCCAGGCTGCCCCGCATGCTCTCCAGACCCACCGCGATGCCGTAGGACTGGAAGACCGCAATCAGAACAGTAAGATAGCGAGTATATTGATTGAGCTTCTTCCGCCCGCTCTCGCCCTCTTTCTTCAGCGTCTCAAGGGTCGGGATTGCGGCAGACATCAACTGCACGATTATGCTTGCGCTGATGTAGGGCATGATGTTGAGCGCAAAGACGGTCATCCGTCCGAGCGCACCGCCACTGAACATGTCGAACATGCCTAGGATGCCGCCGCCATGCTGCTGCAGCATCTCCCCCATAACAGAGGCGTCCACGCCGGGGAGTGGGATATAGGTGCC
>JANXXW010000305.1 GCA_025350425.1 Rhodospirillales bacterium | reverse complement strand
GCCGCACGCCCAGACGCGATCGTAGCCACCGGGCGCAGCGACTACCCCAATCAAGTCAACAACGTGCTGTGCTTCCCATTCATCTTCCGGGGCGCGCTCGATGTGGGCGCCACCGAGATCAACGAAGCGATGAAGCTGGCGGCCGTCGAGGCCATCGCGGAGTTGTCGCGCGTCGAGGCGAGCGAGGTGGTGGCCGCCGCATACGGCGGCACCGCGCCGGTCTTCGGACCAGACTACATCATCCCCAAGCCGTTCGACCCGCGCCTCATTCTCCAGATCGCGCCCGCCGTAGCCCGCGCCGCGATGGCATCGGGCGTCGCCACTCGCCCGATTGCGGACTTCTTCGCCTACCGCATCGAACTGGAGCGGTTCGTGTTCCGCTCCGGCCAGTTGATGCGCCCGGTGTTCGAGGCGGTGAAATCCTCCAACGTGCGTATCGTCTACGCCGAGGGCGAGGACGAACGGGTGCTGCGCGCCGTCCAGACTTTGGTCGACGACCAGATCGCCCGGCCGATCTTGCTCGGCCGCCGCGCCGTGATCGAGCAGATGGTGCGCGACATGGGCCTGCGCATGGACCTGAAAGAAAGCGTCCGCGTGCTCGATCCGGCGCTGGACGAGGCCGTTTTCGCCCCGCTTGTGGCCGACTACCAGCGCCTCGTCGGCCGCCGGGGCGTGCCGCCCGACGCCGCCGCGAAGCGCATGCGTAACCGCAACACGGTCGCGGCGGCGATGCTGCTCCAGGCCGGGCTGGCCGATGCCGCGATTTGCGGTGGCAGCGGCGATTGGTGGCGCCATATGCTGTATGTGATGCCAATAATTCCAAAGCGCGAGGATGTATCGCGCATCTACGCGATGTCCTGCCTCATCCTCCAGGCCGGCGCCCTGTTCATCTGCGACACCTACATGAACCCAGACCCTACCGCCGAGCAGATAGCGGAGATGACGTTGCTGGGGGCCGCTGCCGTTCGCGGTTTCGGCATCGCTCCCAAGGCCGCCCTGCTATCGCACTCCAGCTTCGGCACCAGCAACTCGCCTTCCGCGCGCAAGATGCGCGAGGCTCTCGCGCTCGTTCGCGCGCGCGACCCCGAATTGGAGGTCGACGGCGAGATGCACGCCGACGCGGCGCTGAGCGAGGCGATCCGCAACCGCGCGGTGCCGCAAAGCGAGCTTCGTGGGACGGCGAATCTCCTGGTCATGCCGGGATTGGACGCCGCCAACATCGCGTTCAACCTGGTCAAGGCCGCTGCCGACGGACTGCCGGTCGGGCCGTTGCTGCTGGGCATGTCCAAGCCGATCCACGTGGTCGTGCCGAGCGTCACCGCACGCGGCATCGTCAATATCAGCGCCATCGCAGCCCGTGAGGCACAGGCCCTGCGCCACGACGCGACCGCCACTGTATGATCATGCTCGTCCTGGGCGCCGGCGCGCTGCTGGTGATGATGGGCGCTTTGGGGATGTTCTCCCGCGCCCAGGTCGCCACCGTGAAGAGCTTCGGCGTATGGACCGCGGGGATTGGCGGGCTTTTATTGGCGGGAATGCTGTTCCTGACCGGACGCGGCGCCGTTGCTGTCAGCGCGCTGGTGGTGCTTGGGCCGCTCCTTTGGAGTTGGCGAGGCGAGCGGGCGGGCAAGGCCGGCGAGGCCCCGCGCGCGGGGAAGGGCGGCATGTCGCGTGAGGACGCCTATGCGGTGCTCGGCTTGAAGCAAGGCGCTTCTCGCGCCGAGGTAGTGGAAGCACACCGTCGGCTGATGCGGGCCGCGCACCCAGATCAGGGCGGATCGGATTGGCTGGCCGCGCGTATCAATCAAGCGCGTGACGCGCTGGTTTAATCGGGCGGGGTCTTGCCTCGCCGATGGCGCGCGTGGCACGACTTGATTACAACCGACGAGGAAACATCGTGAAAAAGCCGCTCCGCAAGGCCGTTTTCCCCGTCGCGGGGCTGGGAACGCGTTTCCTGCCCGCCACCAAGGCGATGGCCAAGGAGATGCTTCCCGTCGTTGACAAGCCACTGATCCAGTATGCGGTCGAGGAAGCCCGTGCGGCCGGTATCGAGCAGTTCTGCCTGATTACTGGCCGCGGCAAGATAGCGCTGGTGGATCATTTCGACGTGGCGTTCGAGCTGGAGGCGACGCTGCGTGGCCGCAACAAGGAGGCCGAGCTGAGGCTGCTGGCCGACATGAAGATGCAGCCCGGCTCCATCGTCTCGGTTCGCCAACAGGAGCCGCTGGGCCTGGGCCACGCCATCTGGTGCGCCCGCGCCTTCATCGGTGACGACCCGTTCGCGATCCTGTTGCCCGACGACCTCGTGCTGTCGGATACGCCGTGCATGAAGCAGCTTGCTGAGGCCTATGCCGAGACCGGCGGCTGCGTCGTTGCGGTGACGGAGGTGCCACGCGACCAGACCAACAAGTACGGTATCCTCGATATCGGCACCGACGACGGAAGGCTGGTCGAGGTTAAGGGTCTGGTGGAGAAACCCAAGCCCGCCGACGCGCCTTCCAACCTCTCCATTATCGGCCGCTACGTGCTGATGCCCGAGGTGATCGGCTTCCTGGCGACCATGGAGCGTGGCGCCGGCAATGAGATCCAGCTGACCGACGGGATGGCCAAGATGATCGGCCACGTGCCGTTCCACGGGCTGCGGTACGAGGGCACACGTTTCGATTGCGGTGACAAACTCGGCTTCCTGGAAGCGCAGATCGCCTACGCGTTGAAACGACCCGAGCTGGTATCTGCGGTCCGCGCGTTCCTCAAGAAGTATGAAACGGTCACCTGATATGGCGTTCACACACACATTCGATCCAACGGTTCTACGCGAATACGACATCCGCGGCGTTGTCGACCGCACGCTCCATCCCGCCGACGCATTCGCGATCGGCCGCTGCTTCGGCACCGTCGTGGCGCGGGTGGGCGGCACGACGGTCGCTGTCGGCTATGATGGCCGGCTGTCCTCGCCCGACCTTGAGCCGCCGCTGGTGGCCGGGCTGCGCGCGAGCGGCATGGAGGTGATCCGGGTCGGGCGAGGGCCGACGCCGATGTTGTATTTCGCCTCCACCATCCTGGAGACGGACGGCGCCATCATGCTGACTGGCAGCCATAATCCGCCGGATTACAACGGCTTCAAGATGATGCTCAACCGCAAGCCGTTCTTTGGCGCCCAGATCGGGGAGATCGGCCGCATGGCCGCCGCCGGCGACGTGGTGGACGAGGCCATCGGCAGCGAGCGGGAGGTGGATATCTCGACTGAATACGTGGCGCGACTGCTCGCCGATTGGGACGGTGGGGATCGCCTTCTGAACGTGGTCTGGGACAACGGCAACGGCGCTGCTGGCGACTTGCTGCCTCGCCTCGTGGCTGGTTTGCCGGGGACGCACACCATCCTGTTCCCCGAAATCGACGGCCGCTTCCCCAACCATCACCCTGATCCCACGGTTGCCGCCAACGTGGCGCAACTCGTGGCCGAGGTACGGTCGCGACGGGCCGATATCGGCATCGCGTTCGACGGCGACGCCGACCGCATCGGTGTAGTGGACGATTCCGGCGCGGTCCTGTTTGGCGACCAGCTTCTGGTGGTACTGGCGCGCGATGTGCTGAGGGGCCATCCCGGCGCTACCATCATTGCCGATGTGAAGGCCAGTCAGGTTTTGTTCGACGAGGTCGCCAAGGCTGGCGGCAAGCCGCTGATGTGGAAGACGGGACATAGCCTGATCAAGGCGAAGATGGCGGAAACCGGATCGCCGCTCGCGGGTGAGATGTCTGGCCACGTGTTTTTCGCTGACAAGTGGTACGGGTTCGACGACGCGCTGTACGCGGCGGTCCGGCTGCTCGGCATCGTGGCCCGTATGGAGGGCAAGCTGTCGGCGGTGCGCGAGGCCATGCCGCATGTGGTCAACACGCCGGAGCTTCGGTTCAATTGCGACGATGCTCGTAAGTTCGTGGTGATCGAGGAGGTCGCGGCCCGGCTCCGGGCGGCAGGGGCTCGCCTGTCCGACATCGACGGCGTGCGCGTGCAGACCGACGACGGCTGGTGGTTGTTGCGTGCCTCCAACACGCAGGCGGTTCTGGTGGCGCGATGCGAGGCCAGCAGCGACGAAGGGCTGGAGCTGCTGAAGCAGGCATTGGTGGAGCAGTTGGCCCAGTCCGGCCTGGACGCTCCCGATTTTTCCGGGACGAATGCCGGTCACTGAGTGTTCGACAATCGCCTTGGATTGTGAGCGTGCGCGTTAGAACCTTGTTAATTTCTATCGCAGATCATGTCCCGAACACATCGGGACCGCGACATGACCATTCTTGCCGACCTTGTCCACGCCAAACCCGCCTCGATCTCACTCCCCTCTGAACTGATCGAGGCGGGCAAGTTACCCGGCACAACGTTTCCGGCGACGGCAAATTCCGGCATTCCACAAATGGCAATGGCGGGTTCTGTTCAGGCAGAATCAGACCTGATCGTGGATCTGACCAAAATGTCGGTTCTATCAGCCGCCTATGGCACGTTCATTCCGCCGATCGGCTACGTCGCGCTGGGTTCGATCCTCGGCGCGGCCTATCGATCCGGGCTTGATATGCTCGGCGAAATTTCCCGCACCGACCTCGTTCCGCATTTTGCCAGCTTGGCCGGACGTCGCGGCGGGTAGTTCAATACAATGCGATAATTCCTGATTGTAGGCTGGGCCGTGGCGGCGGACACTGTTCGGATCCTAGGAGAACCGCCGCATGCTGCAAAGCCCGCCTGCCAGCCCCGGGATGCTGGAACACGAGATCGACACGCCGGCGTTGCTGATCGATCTCGATGCATTCGAAGCTAATCTGGACACCATGGCGGCGCGGCTATCCGGAACCGGCACGCGTCTGCGGGCGCACGCCAAAACGCACAAGTCGCCGGTCATCGCACACCAGCAGATCGCGCGCGGCGCCGTGGGACAATGCGTCCAGAAGGTCGCCGAGGCCGAGATTTTGGCTTGGGGCGGGGTGCAGGACATCCTGGTCAGCAACGAGGTGGTCGGGGCCGCGAAGCTGGCGCGACTCGCGGCGTTGGCTCGCATCGCGACGATCTCGGTCTGTGTGGACGACGCGGCCCAGGTCGAGGCGCTTGACCGCGCGGCGGAGCACGCTGGCGTGCGCTTGGGCGTGCTGGTTGAGATCGACGTGGGCGCCGCGCGGTGTGGCGTGCAGCCGGGCCCAGACGCTGTCGCCCTGGCCAAGCTGATCGCCGCCTCCCGCCACCTGCGCTTCAGCGGCCTGCAAGCGTACCACGGCAGCGCACAGCATCTGCGACTGCCGGCCGAGCGGCATTTCGCCATTCGCGCGGCGACGGACGCGACGAGGCGTACGGTGGAGCAGTTGCGGCAGCAGGGGTTCGAGTGCCCGATTGTAGGTGGCGCCGGCACCGGGACGTTCGAGCTTGAAGTGGTCTCGGGTGTTTACACGGAAATCCAGGCGGGCAGCTATTGCTTCATGGACGCGGATTACGCTCGCAACCTGGACGCGTCCGGACATCCCGTGGGGTTGTTCCGCCACGCTCTGTTCGTGCTCGCGACGGTGATGAGCGCGGCACAGCCGGGAGTGGCGGTGCTGGATGCCGGACACAAGGCGGTTGCGGTGGATAGCGGGATGCCGCTGGTGTGGGAGCGGCCCGAATTGCGGTATGCTGGCGCCTCCGACGAGCATGGCAAGTTGGTGTTCGGCGCCCACGAGACAGCGCCCCGCCTAGGCGAGAAGCTGCGGCTCGTGCCAGGGCATTGCGACCCGACCGTGGATCGGTTCGACTGGTACGTCGGGATGCGCGGGCAGCGTGTCGCGTGCCTGTGGCCCGTGGCGGCGCGCGGCGGATTGAGCTGATTGCAGCCTCTGACTTGGTAGCCCCTGCTGGCCGTCCTGGCCCATGCCTGTCAGCATTACGACGAGAACACGACCGCAGGAATATGGCGCAGCATGACCCGGACAGGAGCGGTCTGGGTCGAGGGCACCAGGGTGTTTTCCTCAGTGCGCCAAGTCGAGCAACCGCGTCACGTCGAGCATCACCAGCAGCCTGTCCGGCAACTGGAAGATGCCGGCGCCGTGCTTCGCCCAGGTGCGCGGCAACGTAGACGGGATAGCCTCGAGAGTTTCGCCGGGAAGCGTTATGACTTCGAGCACGCAGTCCACCAGCATGGCGTAAAGCTCACCCTGGTACTCCGTAACCAGCGACATCAGCGCCGCGCCGGGCGGTGCGGCAGGCAGATCGAGGCGACGGCGTATGTCCAGCGCCGTCACGATCCGCCCGCGCAGATTGAGGTTGCCGGCAATTTCGGGTGGCGCGAGCGGGATGCGCGTGATCGGTCGCGCGCTGAGGATGTCGCGCACATCCGACACCGGGATGCCGCAGAGCTGGCCGGCGACCGAAAGCGTTACCAGCGCCATCGGCGTCATCCCGGCCACGGCTATCATGCGGCCAGCGACTCGGCCTGCAGACGCGGCCCCGAGCGGGCCGAAATCGTCGCGGCGGTGAACCAGTCCGGAAAGACCTGCGTGAGCCAAAAGCCGGGCTCGATTACCTCGACCACTTGGCCGCCGACGATGGCGGTGCCGAGAACGCCCGGACGCGACCCGATTCGCTGGATTTGCAACGTGTCCTCGATAACATCGACGATGGCATCGACCACCAGGCCCACGCCGCGATCTCGTCCGGTCGGATGTTCGGTGTCGGTGAACACCAGCACCGCCTGATCGGGCCTGGTCATGTCGAGCGCCCCGGAGATCGCCACCAGCGGCATCAGGCGGCCCCTGTAATGGGTCATGGCTTGCCCGCCGGCGTATTCCACACGGTCGCAAGACACGTGGTCGAGGCGCGCCACGAGGCTGAGCGGTATGACCATGAGGCCTCCCCCGGCCTTGACCAGCAGCATCGGAAGGCGCTCGTCGGACGTCACGGGGTTATAGGCCGGTGCCACGCGGCTATCGCCATCGTGGCCGTTCACGCCGGCGGCTTGGGCCACTCCCTTGGGATCGAGGATCATGATCACCGAGCCATCACCGAGGATGGTGCTGCCGCTGAACACAGTAAGGGCACGCAGGATCGAGGCGACCGGCTTGACCACGATCTCTTCGGTGTCGAACACGCGGTCCACGGCGAGGCCGACGATGGCCACCCCGATCCGGGCAACCACGATCGTGGGATCGGGCGGCGGAACCATTGCACCTGCGAGCGGCGTCCGGCCGAGGCGTAGCACGTCCGCCAAACGCACCAGCGGCAGCAAGCGCCCGCGTAGGCGCAGCATCGTGGTTTCGCCGATCCGCTCGATCCGGCTTTCCGCGCCGGCTCCGCCCATGCCGATGCGGAGCAGCTCAATCACCCTCGTCAGTGGCATGGCGAAACGCTCGCCGGCCACCTCCACGATCAGCGCCGCGACGATTGCCAGTGTGAGCGGGATCTTGAGGGTGAATTTGCAGCCCTGCCCAGGCGTGCTGGTCACCTCGATGGCGCCACCAATCCGCTCGATGTTGGTTTTCACTACATCCATCCCGACACCCCGGCCGGACACCGCCGTCACTTTGTCGGCGGTCGAGAACCCGGGGTGAAAAATGAAGCGGGCGATGCGCGCATCGTCTATCTTGGCCAGTTCCGCCTCGGTTACCAGTCGCCGCGCCAGCGCCTCGGCGCGGATGCGCCCAAGCGGGAGACCCGCGCCGTCATCGGCGATTTCAATCACGACGTCTCCGCCCTCGTGGTACGCGTCGAGCGTGATCGCGCCCGTTTCCGGCTTGGCCGCGGCGCGCCGCGTGGCTGGGCATTCAAGTCCATGACCGGCACTGTTGCGGACCATATGCGTCAGCGGATCCCTGATCAGCTCAAGCATCTGCCGATCCAGTTCGGTCCCCGCTCCGCGCATCGTCAGTTCGATGGGCTTCCCGAGTTCGAGACCGAGGTCGCGTACCAGACGGGGCAGCTTGTTCCAGGCGTTCCCGATCGGCTGCATCCGGGTTTTCATGACGCCTTCCTGCAAATCCGACGTGATCTGCGACAGACGCTGAAGCGGCAAACTGTAACTTTCTGGATCGATGCCGGTGGCCTGTCGAGTCCGCGACAGGCGCAGCAATTGGTTTCGCGTGAGCACCAGTTCGCCCACCATGTTCATCAATTCGTCGAGCAATCCGACATCGACTCGGATCGTCTGCCCTGGAAGCGGCCCTCCGCCGGTCTGATCCGGCGCGTCGGCAAGCGGTTCTTCGTAGGGGACCGATCTAGGCTCCGCGCTCGCCAGGCCGTCCAGTTCGGCGATCAGGGCGGCGTCGTCGCCCGCCGGTTCGGCTCCCGTGGCGGTGACGCCAGACAGGATCGCGCGGATGCGGTCCAGCGCCTTCAGGATGACGGACACCACCGCCACCGTCGGCGCGACCCCGCCATCGCGAATCTGGACTAGAACGCTTTCCGCCGCGTGCGCCACGCGCTCCAGCCGGACGAGGTCGAGGAAGCCGCAGGTGCCCTTCATCGTATGGATCAGGCGTAAGACCAGCGACAGCGTCGTCGCGTCGTCGGGAGCCTGCTCAAGCCTGATGAGTGCCAGATCCAGTTCGACCAGGCTTTCGCCTGTCTCGGTCAGGAATTCCGCCAGCAGGTCGTCCATCGGGCGCTCCGGTTCGCCGCGACAATGACGGCGAGGACCGAAGAAATCGTTAACGCGGTGCGCTCATGCCCGGCGCACGGTATAATCTGCCTCTAGCGCTACAACGATGGCGGCCCCGTGGGCGGGATCACGCGCCTCGAACATGACTTCGAGTTGGGCCGACTGGACACTGGGCGAGGCGAACAGGCGCTGGTGCGAAACCTCGATGATGTTGCCTCCGGCCGCGCCGATCTTGCCCGCTATGTCGGCCAGAACGCCCGGGCGGTCCGGGATTTCAAGCACCAGCCGAAGCAGCCGGCCATCGCGCAGTAGGTTGCGGAGCAGTACGTTGGCCAGGATACGCGCGTCGATGTTGCCGCCGCAGATGGGAAGCCCCACGCATCGGCCGGCAAAGCGCTCGGGGAACGCCAGCAGCGCCGCGAGTCCGATGGCGCCTGCGCCCTCGGCGACCACCTTGGCGCCTTCGATCAACAGCGCGATAGCTTCTTCCACCGCGCGCTCGGGCACCACCAGGACATCGGCCACATGGGCGCGGATCACCTCCAGCGGCGTCGCGCCGATATCACGCACTGCGATGCCCTCGGCAATGGTGGCCCCGCCGACGGAGACGGGGTGACCCGCAAGGCGTTGGGCCAGGGCCGCGTAGGCGGATACCTCGACGCCGATCACCTCGATTCCGGGCTTGAGCGCGCGTGCTGCGACGGCGCAACCGGCAATCAGCCCGCCGCCGCCGACGGGGATCACCAGACAATCCAATTCGGGCGCGTCCTCGAGGAACTCCAGCGCGAGCGTACCTTGGCCAGCCATTACCGCAGGGTCATCATAGGGATGGATGAACACGAGCCCCTCCGCCTCGGCCAGTGCCAGCGCATGGCTGGCGGCCTCGGCCAGTGTCTCGCCGTGCAGCACGACGCGGGCCCCCCAGCCGGCGGTCCGGGTCACCTTCGTGGCCGGCGTACCGATTGGCATGACGATGACTGCGGTGATGCCCAAAAGCTGGGAATGCCGCGCGACGGCCTGGGCGTGGTTACCGGCCGACATCGCGATCACGCCGGCGAGACGCTCCCGGTGGCTCAGCATCGCTAACCGGTTTGCCGCACCTCGTTCCTTGAAGGCGCCGGTCGCCTGGAGGTTTTCGAGCTTGAGGACCACGTCGGCACCGGTGGCGCGCGAGATGGTGGCGCTCCGCATCGTTGGCGTTCGGATGACATGCCCGTCGATCCGCGCGGCCGCCGCGCGGATGTCATCCAGGCCGATCATGAACGCAGGATCAGACGAACTTGAACGAAAGGATCTCGTAGCTGCGATCCCCGCCGGGCGCGGGCACGGACACGGTATCGCCAACCTTCTTGCCGATCAGCGACTTGGCGAGTGGCGAGGAGATCGACAGCCTAGCCGACTTGATGTCGGCCTCATGCACGCCCACGAGTTGGTAGGTGCTCTCCTTGTCCGTTTCCTCGTCCATCAGGCGAACGTGGGCACCGAACTTGATGTGCTCTCCGGTCAAGGTGGAGGGGTCGATGACCTCGACGCTGGAGGTGATCTCCTCCAACTCGGCGATGCGGCCCTCGATGAAGCTCTGGCGTTCGCGGGCGGCATGGTATTCGGCGTTCTCGCTGAGATCGCCATGCGTACGGGCTTCGGCGATCGCACGGATCACGGCGGGACGCTCGCTGCTCTTCAGAAAGCGGAGTTCTTCCTCAAGCTTCAGAAGCCCAGGCGCGGTCATTGGAAACTTCTGCAAAGACGTAACCTCTGGGTAACTGCGGGAAACAGGCTAACGTAAAATCCAAGGGCGGTCCAAACGCCGCCGCCACGGTTTGGTTCAAGGTTAGGCCGCGACGAGGTTCAGAACGATCCGCGAAAGTAAGCCTGCAATGGCGCCACTTCAAGGGTGCCCCCGCGCAGGGCCGCAATGGCGTGGGCTGCCGCCCGCGCGCCGGCGATGGTGGTGTAGTGCGGGATGGCGTTGGTAAGCGCGCTGCGGCGGATGTCGAAGCTGTCGGCGACCGACTGCGCGCCGGACGCGGTGTTGATCACCAGCTGCACGTCGCCGGAGCGGATCGCGTCCACGCAATGTGGTCGTCCCTCCAGCACTTTATTCACGACCTTAACCGCCAATCCGGCCTCCCGCAGCCGGGTGGCAGTGCCGCGCGTGGCCAGGATCGAGAAGCCGAGATCAATCAGGCGGCGCGCGACGGCCAGAGCGGCTGGCTTATCGGTGTCGCGCACCGACAGAAACACCTGGCCGGAATCGGGTAGCTTCACACCGGCGCCCAACTGGCTTTTGGCGAAGGCGCGCTCGAAGCTGCTGTCGAGTCCCATGACCTCCCCGGTGGAGCGCATTTCGGGGCCGAGGATCGTGTCTACGTTGGCAAAGCGCGCGAACGGGAACACAGCCTCCTTCACCGCGACGTGCGGGGCCACGCTGTCGTCATCCAGGTTGAACTCGGACAGCCGCGCGCCGGCCATGACGCGGGCGCCGATCTTCCACCGTGATTCCAGAATTTCAGGTGCAGCTTGTAGCCAAGCTCGGGAGTCATCCGGTCGATTTTTTTGAAGTACACAAGGGGCGAGTGGTCCACACAAAGGATCCCATCGACCTTGAGCACGTCGAAAGCCCGTCGGAGCAAATGCGCCTGGGGGATATCGAGGCTCAGCTCTTTCTTGCCGGTAAAAAGGCTGGGCGGCTTCCTTCGCTCAAGGCCAAAGTCTTTCCGCCAGTCCATCGCGTTCGATCCCTCCGCCACGAGATCCTGCCATACTCGCTCGACGTTCTCCCCGAGCACGCTCCGTAACACCGTCGCAAGCAGAGCAACGCTCTCGGGAGCCATATCCTCCGCCTCTTCAGGCACCTCCGCATCG
>JANXXW010000297.1 GCA_025350425.1 Rhodospirillales bacterium | reverse complement strand
CCGCCCTTGCCTGATGTCACGACCAAGACCTTGGCCATTCTTCTCACCTTCCTTCAGCGCTCAGTCGAGAGCGGCAATAATGACCGATTGTCCGTCAAGCCGAGCCTGCGCGGGCCGTCCACGAAACTCCGGCCCGATATCCTCCGCAATCCGGTAGACGCCATCGATCGCGAGGAGCTCGGCTTCCATCTTGCCGCAGAAAATACGTGCGCCAGGATGTCCCGCGAAACCTGCGATGGCGCGCCCGCGGAGTGTTCCATAAACATGGATCGAACCGCCAGCGATCACCTCCGCCCCGGATGCCACCGACCCGACGATTGTCAGGTCGCCCTTTTCGAAGAACACGGACTGGCCTGAGCGTATCGGCCGGTCCAGCAGCAGGCTGGGAAGCTCCGGCAGCGGCGCGGCCAAGGGCTCGGGCTTCTCGGGAACCTCGATAAAGCGGTCCGTCCGGCTGGTATAGGTCAGGGGTGGGCGTCCCCATACGCCCGGATTCGCCCAGGAAGGATCCGCTCCCTCGACGCCGATGATGCGTATATCGCGCTGTTCCAGGCTGTCGATCAGGACCGACATATCTTCACCCGCGCCCGCCAGACTCGACACATCAACCACCACGGGCCTCGCGTCGAAGAAGGCGGGAGATCGCCGCATCTGGTCGTCAAGGCTCAGCAGCCACTCCGCCACGGGTGCTTCCGGCGCGAGCACCAGTGCCATGAAGGAACGGCCGCGCACCTTGAGCAAGGGGCGGGAGGGAACTGTACTCGTCACCATTGGTCCGTACCCTCGCGCCTTGGCGGCGTCAACGGGCAGCGTCACGTCTCGGTGATGGGCGACGCCGAATTTGGGGACGTGCGCTTCCACGGACAGCGGGAACCTGATCGACCAGTTCCCGCAGGACGGTAGCAATCACCGCACCGGCGGATACGGTTGTCCGGTGGAAAACCGCCCCCGGCTCATGCAGGAGGTTACCGATGCGATGATTTCCCTTTGGGGTGCTAGCCGAGTCAGGATGCACCTGGCTCCGCGTTGTGACAGTCACGCGATGGATGACTCCAATGTTGCCGCCACATTCGGCTATATTGCACGGGAACTTGATCGCCACGGGCTGGCTTTCGTGATTTCACGTGAGCGGCAAGCGCCGGACAGCATAGATTTCGATCTGCGGCGCGCCTTCGGTGGCGTCTGTATCTCTAATGAGGGTTTCAGGCAGGCAAGTGCTGAGCAGATTCTGGCGGATGACGGGGCCGATGCCGTGGCGTTCGGAAAAATGTTTATCGGCAATCCTGACCTGATCCGGCGCTTTGCCGAGGATGCCACGTTGAACGTGCCCGTCCCCCGCGACCTTCTGTGCTAATGGCGCTACCGGCTACCCCGACTACCCGGCACTTCCGACCGTCGCCTCCAAGGCTGCCTGATCGCTCGATGAACGCTGCGTCGCTTCAGTGGAGCAGCGCAGCAGTTCGATCAGGCCGAAGCCATCGACGGTGTAGAATGACACTTCGTTACCCTCGAAAAGCACGGCTGGCGTAGGCGGGCTGACTTCCAATGTGTCAAGCCCAGCCTCCTCCAACGCTGCCACCACGGCGCCAGGGTCGGGGCACTGATAGCACATATGATAAATCATGCTGCCGGTGCGCTTCACCATCTTATCGATCGGCGAAGGCTCGTCCCCTGGCCAGATGACCTCGACATCCGGCATTGCCGGATGATGCCGCATCGCGAGATTGACTCGTTGCAGAGGGTCGAACACCTGCACCCCTGCCGCGTAACCCATCGTGTAAAGCATGAGGAACGCTTGGTCCGGGTTACTGACGGCCAGTCCAAAATGGTGAAACCGCAGGCCGGGTAGACCGAGCGGCTTCATCAATGTGACTTGCTCGTTTTGAGACAAATCAGCTTTCATCCTGTCTTGACATCCATGTCACGGCAACAATCCGTTCACGTCTGGAAAGTTCCCGCGATCGGCAAACAAGACTGCAGTGCAGCGCAGGTATGGCCAAAAAGATCGTTGTGGAACTTTGGATATGTCATTTCATTTAAAAGTTCTCCCCACGATAGGCTATCGGCCCGCTGGCTGCGAAGGGTAACTCAAATATGAATGATCTTTACACACGCTTGACCGCGATCTTTCACGATGTCTTTGACGATGACTCCATCGTCGTGACACCGAACCTCACTGCCGCCGACGTGCCGGAGTGGGACAGCCTGGCTCACATCAGGCTCGTACTCGCGGTGCAGAAGGCCTTCAAGGTCAAGTTTTCAGCGTCGCAAACGGCCGAACTGAAGAATGTCGGCGAGTTTGCCGAGCTGATTCGTGTGAAAACGGAAGTCATGTGAGCGCGACCCTTTACACGGAACTCGCCTGGCTCCCCCGAACGCCAGGCAACTTCGCGGCCTCGTGCAGGGCACTGGCGAGCGATCCCGCGCCCGGCGCGGCTATACGGGCGTTGGCAAGCCACGGGCTCGACGGAGATCAGCTAAGCCGGTTGGGCCGTGCGATCGCGCGAGCGCTGAAGGAGGGTCGCCCCCTGGCGCCGTTACAGCCGTTCCGGCTTGGCCTTGTTGGCAACGGCACGCTCGACCTGCTCGTCCCGACGCTGGTTGCAAGCGCGGCGCGACACGGATTGGCGCTGGAGTGCATCCAGGCCGACTACGGACAAACCACGCAGGAGGCTTTCGACCCCGACGGCCGCATCAACACGGGCAAGCCGGATGCGGTGTTGCTGGCGATCGACCATCGCGGCCTGCCGCTGCGCTTCACGCCCGGCGACCAGGATATCGAGTGCGCCGACATCGAGGGCGCGGTCGGCGAGCTGAACCGGATGCGAGAGGCGATCCGCACCCATTCCGGAGCGCCGTGTATTGTGCAAACCATCGCCCCACCACCGGAGACATTGTTCGGCAGCATGGACCGCATCGTGCCCGGCACCGGACGCCGGGTTGTCGAAGGGCTGAACCGGGCTATCTGCGCCAGCATCGCAGGTACCGGGGATCTGATGCTTGACGTGGCCACACTGGCCGAGACGGTCGGCCTAGGTGCCTGGCACTCGCCCGCGCTGTGGAACATGGCCAAGCTGTCGTTCGACGATTCATGCGTGCCGATCTACGCCGACCATGTGGCACGGCTGATCGCGGCATTGCGTGGGCGCAGCCGCAAATGCCTCATCCTGGACCTCGACAATACCGTCTGGGGTGGGGTGATCGGCGATGATGGGCTCGAAGGGATCAAGATCGCCCAGGGCGACGCGACCGGAGAGGCACATCTGGCAGTACAGCAACTGGCACTCGCGTTGCGACAGCGTGGCGTGGTGCTCGCCGTGTCGTCCAAGAATACCGACGAAATTGCGCGCCAGCCGTTCCGCGCCCACCCGGAGATGCTACTGAAAGAGGAGCATTTCGCGGTGTTCCAGGCTAACTGGAACGACAAGGCCACGAACATCAAGGCGATCGCGGAGGAATTATCGCTCGGGCTGGATGCCATGGTGTTCCTCGACGACAACCCGGTCGAGCGTGGCCTCGTGCGCCGCATGTTGCCGGCGGTAGCGGTACCCGAGTTGCCGGAAGACCCCGCATGGTACGCGCGCACCCTGGCGGCTGCCGGCTATTTCGAATCCATTGGGTTCTCGGACGAAGATCGGCAGCGCGCCCAGATGTATCAGTCCAACGCCCGGCGGGTCGCTCTACAGAGGCAGGCCGGAGATATCGACGCATATCTCGCGTCACTCGACATGGAAATCCAGTTCGCGCCGTTCGACCGGATCGGTAGGGCGCGGATCAGCCAACTCATCAACAAGTCGAACCAGTTCAACCTGACCACCCGCCGCTACAGCGAGGCCGAAATTGGCTTGGCGGAGGCCGACGTAGGCGTTTTCACCCTGCAGGTCCGCCTGATCGACAGCTTTGGCAACAACGGAATGATCTGCGTCGTCATCTGCCGCCCAGATGCAGCCGATGAATGGGTCATCGACACCTGGCTGATGAGCTGCCGCGTGCTGGGCCGCAAGGTCGAGCAGATGGTGTTGCGCGAAATCCTGTGCCAAGCGCGCGAGGCCGGTATCGGCCGGGTGCTGGGGCGTTACAACCCCACAGAGAAGAACGCGCTGGTGCGAGATCACTACGAGAAGCTCGGCTTTGCCAAGGTCGGCGAACAGGACGGCAGCACGACCTGGTCCATGCCTGCTGCCACAGAAATAGCCGAGGTGCCGATGCGAGTGGTCCGCTCCGGTGCAGCGGCACTAGCCGCCTGATCGTCGGATGTTCGCAGGACTTCCCGGACGCGATCTCTGGCTGCTGCCGCTTATCAGCTTGGCGACAATCGTGCTGTTGCTGGCCGGTTCCGAGGTGGTCACACGCGTCGTCTGGCCGGAACAGGCGTTCAACTCCTGCCGGATGACCGATCCGCAAGTCGGCTATCGCTACCGGGCGAACTGCGCATCCACCACGAAGACGGTCGAAGGTCCGTGGGTAACCAACGATTACAATGGATGCGGTTATCGCTCTGTAGCGCCCTGCGGCCGGGTGCCCGCCGGCACGCGCCGGGTTGCGTTGATTGGTGCATCCCTGAGCGAGGGTTACATGGTCGAGTATCCCAACTCGATCGGGACACGGCTTGGCGCCGACCTCACTCAACTGTGCGGTGCGCCGGTCGAGGTGCAGAACCTCGGGGCGATGGGCTATTCCGGCCATTTGCTGGTTCCCCGAATGAAGGAGGCACTGAAGCTTCGGCCCGATGCGGTCGTGCTGGTGCAGGCCCCGTTCGACCTTGAGGGGGAACTGGGCGACACGGTGCCGCTCCCTGAAGCAAAACCGGCGGCGGAGCCTCCGGCAGCGGCGGTTGAAAGCCTTCAGCACCGTGTGTTCGAGACCCTCAAAAGCAGTCGTACCGTGACCGTGGCACAGCATTTCCTGTTCCAGAATCCATCGATCTACATCCCACTATACCTCCGTTACGGCGACAAGGCGGACTTCCTGCGCCCCCCGTTCAGCCCAAACTGGCAGGCGAGGCTGCAAACCTTCGATGCGCTGATAGGCGAACTCGCCGACGCCGCCCATCAGGCCGGTGTCCCCTTCACCCTGGTCTTCGTTCCTCAGGAGGCGCAGGTCGCGCTGATGGCTGGACGCCCCGTGCCGCCCGGCGTCGATCCGGCGGCGTTACCGGCGGCCTTGAGGGCGATCACGGCGCGTCACGATGTCGGGTTCGTGGATACCTCGGTGGCGCTGCGAATGCAGCAAACGCCGGAGAGATTATACTATCAAGTCGATGGACACCTGTCCGGGCAGGGCCAACCGCTTGCCGCGTCTTATATCGCCGAGCAACTGGCCGCCAACCCGGACGGTCCGTTCGCGGGATGCCGGGGCACGAAGCCGACCCGCGTGGGAATGAACCCATAATTGTCCCCTCGGTCCCGTTCCTGGGTTTCGCCGTGGTCGCGGCCGTGGTGTTCAACCTCGGCGCCGCAAGCTGGTGGCGCCGCCTTGTCCTTCTCGCGGTCAATGTCGTCTTCCTGGCCAGCTTCTCGCACGACATTGCCGCGTTCCTGCCGTTCATCGGCTTCCTGGCACTCGGGTTCGTGGCCCAACGATTGACGCGAGGAGGCTCGGCGCCGCTCCTGTACCTCTGCCTTGTCGTTCTCACCCTGGTCGCGTTCTTCTGGCTCAAGCGATACAGCTTCATCCCGAGCGCGACCTACCTGCCGTTCCCCTACGTGCTCGTGGGCCTCTCCTACGTGTTTTTTCGCGTGCTGCACCTCATCATCGACAGCCACCAAGGTGCGATCGACAAGCCGGTTGGGCCGCTGTCCTACCTGAACTACGTGCTGAACTTCACCAGCCTGACCTCGGGGCCGATCCAGCGCTACCAGGATTACCACCGCATGGAGACGGAGCGGCTTCCACTCGACCTCGTCGTGGCCGGTGGGGCACTCGAACGCATTGTGATCGGCTACTTCAAGGTGGCCATCGTCTCCATGGTACTCTCGATGGCACAACACGACGCCATCGACACACTCGGCGCGGTGCAGACCGAGGGCGACCGGATATGGACGGGCGTCCGGATCGCGGCGATCTATCCAATTTACCTTTACTTCAACTTTTCCGGCTACACCGACGTCGTGATCGGCGTCGCGCGCTTCTTTCGCATCGTGTTGCCGGAAAACTTCGACCGCCCGTTCGCCTCGGAGAACGTCATCACCTTCTGGGGGCGTTGGCACATGACGCTTTCGGGCTGGCTGAAGACCTACGTCTATAATCCCCTGATGGTGGCGGGGATGACACGGGTAACGGCCCCGGCGCTGGCGCCCTATCTGGCGGTCGGCGCGTTCTTCGTGACCTTCTTCCTGGTCGGGCTGTGGCATGGGCAGACGTCGGAGTTCATGTTCTTCGGGCTGCTGACAGGAGGCGGCGTGGCGATCAACAAGCTATACCAGGTAGTGATGCAGCAGCGTATGGGGCGCAAGCAGTACCGCGCGCTGGCCGCCAACCCGCTCTATGGCGCCGGTTGCCGCGGCCTGAACTTCACCTGGTTCGCCTTCACGTTGTTCTGGTTCTGGTCGGGCTGGACCCAGATGGGCATATTCGCGCACACGCTTGGTCCGGCAACGATTGCGCTGGTGTGGTTCGCCATCCTGGCCGGCTCCATCATTGTGCTGGCCGTCATGGAGGCCCTGCGCGACGCGATACTGAAAGTGAAAGTAGGCGACGACGCAGTGGTGCGGTCCCGTTACGTCCGCACCGCGTGGAACACGGCGCTGGTGATGGTGACGGTGGCAGTCATCGTCCTGTTGGACTCGCCCGCACCGGATATCGTCTACAAGACCTTTTAGGTTGGCGTCAGGCGTCCAGGGCAAAGCCCTCCAATTCGCCGATCTTCAGCCGTTCCGCGAGGGTCGCAACCGCGTTTTCCAAACTACTTAGGGCCGCCCGAACGGGACCGGATGTCGCATCGGCGAGGATATCCTCGGAGGCCAGTGGATCGGCTTGCACCGCCTCGGTCGTGAATTGGATCATTTGCGCGAGGTTGGCCAGCCGTGCTTCTACCCGCCCCACTCGCGCGATCAACTCCCGTCCGTCCGGCGTTTCGGGCAGCGAGCGACTTACCGCCGCGAGCACGCGCGCCGTGTGGACGCAATCGAACAAGGCCGGAAATGGCCGTTCCAGCGAACTGTGCCGCCGCTTGAAGCGTCCCGCCGTCAGCGGCGCCAGCGCCAGGCGGAGGTCGCCGACCTGTCGGTCCACCTGACGCATCGCGGCGGTCGGTGAAGCGTCGGCCGCACCGGACAGCTCCAGCTTGCTGGCTGACACCGCCTTGACCAAGGCCTCCAGCACGTTGCGGCCGGACCGGATTACCTGATCGCGCGTCCGGATCGGGAACACGAACATCGCGACGAACATCGCGGCGGCGGCGCCGATTGCCGTTTCCTCCAGCCGCAGCAACAGGATGGTTTCCAGTGGCGCGCCGAGCATCCCGTAAAGCAGGCCGAGCATAACCGTCACGCAGAAGATGCCGGCGGTGTAGGAGGCTATGAACACGTAGAACATGCCGAAAATCGACAGCAGCAGCGCTGCCACCTGAAGGCTCTCGTGACCGGCCAGCAACCACGCCAGGACAAGCCCGCCTGCAATCCCGAGCAACGTGCCACCGAGCCGTTGAAAGCCCCGGTAGACCGTGTCGCCGCGTGACCGCGCGTTGAGGAATACGACGTAGACCGTCATCACCGCCCAGAACCAGCGCTGCGGTGACAGCGCCATGCCGGCCGCCATCGCGAGCCCTGCTGCCAGGGTGACCCGTGTGGCGAGACGCCATGCCAACGGACCAGGCGGCAGCCCCGGCGGGACCACGCCCTCGGACGCGGGCCCCATCGCGCTCGCCGCGATCCCCAAGGCATGTACGGCGTGGCCGAGCTCGACCAGGCTCGCGCGGAAGTTTCCCGGTTCGACCAAGTCGCGCGGCATGGAATAAGGCTTGCCTCGGCGCATCCGGCGCTCGTGCAGGAGCAGGCGCATGGCATGGCGCGGTCCGGGTTTTTCCTGGCCCACCCGTTCGATCAGCCGGGCCGTCGCCAATTCCAGATCGACCAGGCCAGTACGGATGGCGGGATGGCCGCTCGGCAACAGCAGTGCCAACTGATCGTCAGCCGCCAGCGCCGCCTCGTTCAGCCGGGCAAGATCGCGTTGCCACAACCTGACCGACGAGCCATTGCCGATGCGGGCGCTCCGCAGCACTTCGGCGGCACGCCACTGCACCGCCTCGATGGTGCGCCGCAACGTCGCCGCCGGATTCATCGGGACCGCTACGAAGCACGCGAAGGCGATAATAGGCGCCGCCACGACGATCGAGGATAGCTGCATCGGCAGCGTCGAGGGCGGAAGCTCCAGGAACAGTCCGATGTAGGTGACGATGACGGCGACGAACCCAAGCCCGACGTTGATCTGGCTCCTTGGATGGAACAGGAAGCAGACAAAGACGAGCGCCAAAAAGCAGGCGTCTCCGGCGGGACCGCGCCCATGCAGCAAGGCGGTGGCGATCGTGGCGATGGCGGCCGGAACCATCAATAAGGCCAACGTCCGCCGTCGCTGGCGCAATGTGGGTTCGCGCATGAGGAACGGACCCATCATGCTCAGGGTCACCCCGCTTGCGAATTCGACCGACGGCACATTGGCCAGCCGCCCGGCCAGAATCGCCGCCATCGCCGTCAGGAACACCGCGAGCGTCCCGCGCGCTGCCAACGTCAGGCGTACCAGGCCCGGATCGGAAGCCGACAACCAGGATTGGACCAGCGGCACGACTGGTCCCACTTCCGCCATCGCTCGCGCGATGGACCCTGTTCGCAGGTGCAACATGGACGCGACCATAGGAGCAGGACCAAGCCACGTCACGCCATTCCGTATCCCTGGGCTGAGCCGAGGACCCGTTGACCAAGGCGACGGTGACCCGCATGAAACCTTACGCGGCAGACGGACGAAGCGGCGGTTAGGAATTACCGATGGCATACGACCCCAAGGCAATCGAGCCCAAGTGGCAGGCGTATTGGGAGGAACACGCGACGTTCCGGACCGAAATCGATCACGAGAAACAGAAATTCTACGCGCTGGACATGTTCCCCTATCCGTCTGGCGCCGGGCTTCATGTCGGCCATCCCGAGGGCTACACTGCGACCGACATCCTGTGCCGCTACAAGCGCACGCGGGGCTTCAACGTGCTGCATCCGATGGGGTGGGACAGCTTTGGCCTGCCCGCCGAGCGTTACGCCATGCGTACCGGCGTCCATCCCGCAATCACCACCAAGCGTAACATCGAAACCTTCCGCGGCCAGATCCGTCGTCTCGGCTTCTCCTACGATTGGAGCCGTGAACTGGCGACCACCGATGCGGGCTACGTCCGCTGGACGCAATGGATATTCCTCAAGCTGTTCGACCTCGGCCTCGCCTATCAGGCGGAGATCCCGGTGAACTGGTGCCCCGCCCAGAACACCGTGCTCGCCAACGAGGAGGTGAAGGACGGCAAGTATGTCGAGACCGGAGACCCGGTGGTCCGGCGCCTCATGCGGCAATGGATGCTGCGGATCACCCGCTACGCCGACCGCCTCGTCGACGACCTGGACGAGCTGGACTGGCCCGAAAGCGTCAAGGCCATGCAGCGCAACTGGATCGGCCGGTCCGAGGGCGCGGAAGTCACGTTCCCCCTCGAACACGGCGGCGGCGCGCTGACGGTGTTCACGACGCGGCCAGACACCTTATTCGGCGCGACCTACTGTGTGGTGGCCCCGGAGCATAAGCTACTCGCCAGCATCGTGACGCCCCAAGCCCGCGATGCGGTGGATGCCTATGTCGAGCGGGCGGCTGCCCTGGGAGACGCCGCGCGCACCGATGCCGGTCGCGAGAAGACCGGCGTATTCACCGGCGCCTACGCCATCAACCCCGTGAACGGGGAGCGTCTGCCGGTCTGGGTGGCCGACTACGTCCTGGGTGGCTACGGCACCGGCGCCATCATGGCGGTGCCGGCGCACGACGAGCGCGACCACGCCTTCGCCCGCGCCTTCCAGTTGCCCATCGTCCAGGTGGTGGATGACGGAAGCGGGCGCGGTGTGGCCGACGCAGCCTATGACGGCGATGGCACGATGATCAATTCGGGGTTCCTGGATGGGCTGGCGATCGAGCCGGCCAAGCGGGACATGATCGACTGGCTGGAGCGGCATGGCACCGGGCATCCGAAGATCACCTATCGGCTGCGCGACTGGCTGTTCTCCCGCCAGCGCTATTGGGGAGAGCCCATACCGGTCCTGCACCTCGCGGACGGTTCGGTCGTGCCGCTGCCCGAGGATTCGCTGCCCTTGTTGCCGCCAGAACTGGACGACTACACCCCGGCGGCCGGCGGCGAGCCACCGCTGGCGCGCGCGCTCGACTGGGTGCGGACCACCGTGCCCGGCACCGATACCCCCGCGATGCGCGAAACCAACACCATGCCGCAATGGGCCGGCTCGTGCTGGTACTACCTACGCTTCCTCGATCCGCACAACGACTGCGAATTCGTCAGCAAGGAAGCCGAGAACTACTGGATGCCGGTGGACATCTACGTCGGCGGCGCGGAACACGCGGTGCTGCACCTGCTATATGCCCGGTTCTGGCACAAGGTCCTGTATGACATCGGCGCGGTTTCGACCAAGGAGCCGTTCCGCAAGCTGTTCAACCAGGGAATGATCCTGGCCTTCTCGTATCGTGACGAGGCCGGCCGCTACTACGAACCCGGCGACGTGACCGAGCGCGACGGAGCCTATTTCGGCGACGGGCACGAGCTCAGCCGTCAGATCGAGAAGATGTCCAAGTCACGCTTCAACGTCGTGAACCCGGACGATGTCGTGGACGAGTACGGCGCCGACTCGGTGCGATTGTACGAGATGTTCATGGGTCCGCTGGACGTCGCCAAACCGTGGCAGATGGCCGGCGTGAATGGGGTGCGCCGCTTCCTCGACCGCGCCTGGCGGATCGTGTGCGGCGAGGATGACGCGTTGCACCCTCTCGTGCAGGACGATGCCGAGGTGCCGACCGCCTTGCTACGACTTCGCCACAAGACCGTCGGGATTGTGACGGAGGACATCGAAAACCTGCGCTTCAACACCGCCATCGCGCGGCTGATGGAGATGGCCAATGGACTGACCGCAGCCGCCGTCCGCCCACGCGAAGTGGTAGAAACCTTCGTGAAGCTGTTGGCCCCGTTCGCGCCCCATCTGGGAGAAGAGCTATGGAGCAAGCTCGGTCACGTCGGCACCCTGGCCTATGCCCCATGGCCCAGCTTCGACCCTGCCTTGGCGTTGGAGGAGACGCAGGAATACGTGGTCCAGGTGAACGGCAAGGTGCGACACCGTTTCCAGGGCGAGGCCCGGATGGAAGCGCCGGCCCTGCTTGCGGCGGCGAAGGCCGAGCCGCAGGTGGCCGTCCTTTTGGACGGTAAGACCATCGTGAAGGAAATCGCGATTCCGGGGCGGCTGGCGAACTTCGTGGTCCGGGAATAGCGCGCGGCTCAGCAAACGACCGCACGCGCCAAGCGTTT
>JANXXW010000272.1 GCA_025350425.1 Rhodospirillales bacterium | reverse complement strand
TCGCCCTTGTCCCATCCGACCACCCAGCCCAGTCCGGCCTGAAGGCGGAACGCAGCTCCCTCGGTAGCGAAATCCGCGCGCACATCCCATGCCGACATGGCGGGCGCGAGACAACGCAAGGCGGGCGGCTTGGTGGAGGCGGCCATCAACTGGGTCATGCCCTGGTAGGAGAAGCCATACATGCCGACGACCCCCGACGAGCCGGGCAGGGCGGCGGCCCAGGTGACGGTATCCTCGCCGTCGAGGCGCTCGGCTTCCATCAGCCGGAATGCTCCTTCTGATGTACCGCGTCCGCGCACATCCTGGATGACGACAAGATAGCCCTGGCGGGCGTACCAGCTTGGGTGGGCATAGACGATGGTGGAGGCGATGGAGCGGCCGTAGGGTTGCCGCATCAGCAGCACCGGGAACGGCCCGGGCCCTGTTGGAACATACAGGTCCGCGTCCAGCCGCACGCCATCGCGGGTTCGCATGAAGACCGTCTCGCGCGTGACGTCGTGGAAAAGTTGGTTTGCATCGGGCATGTAACGGATGATGATGCCCTCGCGAGTGGCAGTAAAGGCGGAGTGCGGCGATGGGTGAGCAAGGTCCGGGCAGTCTGGTCTATCTCGGCGCCAATTCTGCTCATGGCTGGCGGGTCGGACCCGACCGGGTCGACCTACGCCGTCCGGTGCGACCGGAGCGCGCTATCACCGTGGCGGGGACGCCGAAAGCCGTGACGCTGGACCTCGCGCGTACTGCGATCATCGTGATCGATATGCAGAATGATTTCTGCGCTCCTGAAGGATGGCTGGCGCATATCGGCGTGGACGTGGCGCCGGCCCGCGTCCCAATCGCAGCCTTGCGCACGCTGCTGCCGGTGCTGCGCAAGGCTGAAATGGCGGTGATCTGGGTGAACTGGGGCAACCGGCCAGATCGGCTGAACCTGAGCCCCGCCTTGCTCCATGTCTATAATCCGACCGGCACCGGCGTTGGCCTCGGCGATCCGTTGCCCGGCGGTGCCCGCGTACTGGAGAAGGCGAGTTGGGGTGCGGCCATCGTCGATGAACTGGCACAAGCTGAAACCGACATCCATGTCGACAAGTACCGCATGAGCGGTTTCTGGGACACGCCGCTCGACAGCATCCTGCGCAATCTCGGGGTAACCACAGTCCTTTTCGGCGGCGTCAACGCGGACCAATGCGTGATGGCGACCCTGCAGGACGCCAACCTCCTCGGCTACGACACCATCATGCTGGAGAATTGCAGCGCCACCACCTCACCGGCGTTCTGCTGGGAGGCGACGTTGTACAATGTGCGGCAGTGTTTTGGCCTGACGATGCTCGGCGCCGATCTCGCGGCCGCGATCGTGCAGCTGGATGAGGCCGGACGATGAAAGTCCTGCTGGTCTACGCCCACCCCGTCGAGTCCAGCTTCAACGCCGCCATCCGTGACCGCATCCGCGCCTCGCTATCCCCGCGGCACGGGGTCGATCTGCTCGACCTGTATGCCGAAGGCTTCGATCCGGTGATGTCGCGCGCCGAGCGGATGGGCTATCACGACCTCTCCACGAATACTCTGGGGCTGACCGATCACGTAGCGCGGTTACGCTCAGCGGACGCGGTGGTGCTGTGTTTTCCCGCCTGGACTTTCGGTCCGCCGGCAATCCTGAAGGGCTGGCTCGATCGGGTCATGATGCCAGGCGTCGGCTTCCACCTTGAGCCCGGCGGGGGCGTGCGTGGCGGCCTTACGCACCTGACCAAGCTCGCCGGTGTGGTCACCTATGGCCAGACACGGCTCCGGGCCACGCTGATGGGCGACTACCCCCGCAAGATCATCCGCCGCTACCTGCGCCGCAACATCGGCTTGCATAAGCCGGCGACGTTTCTCGCGCACTACGCCATGAACGTCTCGACCAGCGTCACGAGAGAGCGATTCCTCGATCGCGTCGGCTCAGCAATGGAGCGGTTCTAAGGTCATTTCTGATGATATTTCCATGGCTTGCCTTCGCCGGCTTCGCCATCGCCGCCTCGATCACGCCAGGGCCGAACAACGTCATGGTCGCGGCGTCAGCGGCCAACCACGGCGTCGCCCGCACCCTGCCGCACATGGCGGGCATCGCGTTCGGTTTTTCATTGATGCTGACTGCCGCCGGGTTCGGGCTGGCCGCGCCACTGACGGCGTTCCCGGCGCTACAGGCGATGTTGCGCTGGGTGGGCGCGCTGTGGCTCCTGGTTCTGGCCTACAAGATCGCCACTGCCTCCGCGCCCGGAGAAAGCCGTGCCGGTCCCCCGCTGGGCTTCACGGGCGGGGCATTGTTCCAGTTGATCAACCCGAAGGCTTGGTTGCTGGTCCTTGGCGTGACCACGGCCTGGATCGCGGCGGATCAGCCGGTTGGGCCACAGATCATGGCTGTCGTTCTGGTGTTCGCCACAGCGACGCTGCCATCCAGCCTTGTTTGGGCCAGCCTGGGGGCGGCGTCGGGTCAGCTGCTGCGTTCGCCGCGGCGGCTAAGAACCTTCAACGTTGCCATGGCGGTCGTGCTGGTCGCGTCGATGCTCCCCGTCGTTTTCGGAGCCGACCGCTAGTTACTGGCTGTTGCGGTTGAACACGTCGTGGTCGTCTCCGTGCCGCAGGGAGATGGTGGTCAAATTGTTGCTGGCATGCGCTGGCGCGCTGGCGACTTCCTCGACCGGCGCTGCTTCCCGTACCGAAGTATTTGCGCTGGCCATACGTAGGCCGTTGTCTGGGCGATTATAGATGAAGCCGAAGGTCGGATAGACGCTACCGAATTCGCCTGTCGTGCCGATGCTCACGCGCACTTCGGACCAGTCGTTTTCGGACGAAACATCGAGGACGGTCACGCCGCGCGCTACACCGGGACCGCCCCAATGCGAGTGGTCGATCAGGATTTCGCGTGAGCCGACAACGCTTGAAACCACCGACACGTGGCCCAGGCGCATTTGGCCGGTGGAGCGGAAGTTGAGCACGCTCCCGGGCTCTGGACGATTGCCTCGCTCATAGCGCCCAGCCGCGTTCTCCCACCAGTTAACGGCGTTGCCGGTAAGCTCGATCCCGGTGTCGGCGCGCGCGAACGCAACACACTGAATGACACCGTATCCGCCCTGGGAATTGCCGAAATACACGTGGACCTTGGCATTCCTGCCGAAACGTGAGGTCATGCCGAACCGACCGGCGCTGAAAGCCGCGTTGTGGAGGCCTGAGCGTCCCGCTCCGTCCAACAACCAGCCATTCACTACCGCCCCGGATTTCATGCCGCCATCCCGACCCGATTTCGAGCCGCCACCACGATGGGCACTGGGGGCACGATCATCGGAGTGGGACGAGGAGACGCGCGTGATGTTCGAATGAGGTTGACCGTGCGACCCGGGATCAGGGGAACTTGCCGCATCCGCCGTGCTGGTCAGCAACGAAATCGCAGCGACCGACCCGAGGAAAAGCAGTTTGCAACCCAGGTTCCCAACTCGCATGCCTCAAACCTCTCAGTTCCGTTACCGTGAGACGATGGGTAAACCTCAGGCTTCGAGCCTGACAATCCAGGAATCACGAATTGTAGCGGAACCTTTCAACTCTCGCCGATGAAGGCGAATGTGAGGCCGGAAATAGGGAAGGTCTTCCTAATAACATCCACGTAATACTGAGTGTTGCCAAGATATCATGGTGATGTGGCTGTATTACAACACGTGGATTGTAACCAGTTAATGGTCAACCGATGTAATTGTGGTCGGCGGCGACAATCGAGATCATGGAGCCTGGGGTCATTGGGGCGTTATGCACTCCGTCACACCGGAATATATCATCGGCCACCATGCCTTGCTTCGGAACGATAGTTCAACCATGCAAGGATGCTGAAATATAGCCAAGTATGACGGAGTGAGTGCTTAAGCGTTGGTGACTAGGCTATTTGCAGCAGGTGACCATGATCTCCACCAAGTGACGCGGATCGGCCATGTTGGCCTGCACGCAGGCACGGGCTGGAGCGCCGCCTTCGGGCAGCCAAGCAGACCAAAGTTCGTTCATGGCGTCGCGGTCGCGGATATCCTTCAGCCAGATCTGTGCCTGGAGCAGCCGGGTCTTGTCGGTTCCGTGCGTCTCCAGGATCGTGTCGATCGCGGAGAGCACCTCGGCGGTCTGGCCCTTGATATCCTTGGACAGGTCGGCCGCCGTACAACCCTGGAGATAGACGAATCCATGATACTCGACGGCCTTGGACAGCACCTTGTTGGGTTCGGTGCGAATTATCTTGCTCATGCGTATTCTGCCTTCCGTTGCGTGGAACGCGGCATCTAGGGCGCCGCCGGCCCTTCCCGCAACCGGTAGCCTCGGTTCAGCCGGGCGAACGTTCCAGCACCCGTGCCATCCCGCCCATGCGGCGCATCGCCCACGCGCAGGCCACGAGACATAACGCGCACGCCACCAGCACCGGCAGTTGCAGGCCCACGAACTCCGAACTCACTCCGAACACGAGCGCGCCCAGCGCCGGGCCGGCGCGCGTGATCATCCCCCACAGACTGAGCACGCGCCCAATCATCGGTCCCTCCGCGTTGGTCTGGATGAGCGTGGAGACGGAGATGCCGTGCAGGGTCGCGGAGCAACCCATGACCGAGGCACAGCCGACCGCGAACGGAAAGGAATGGGTGGCGACGAAGCCGCCCGTGGAGAGCACCATTGCCAGCCCCGACCAGACCGCGATGCGGCACAGTCCCTGGAGCTTGCCGTAGAGCGCGATCCCGACGCCGCCAACCAGGGCGCCCAGGCCCATCGTGCTGGCAAGCGTTGCCAATCCGGGCGCGCCGCGTCCGAACAGTTCGGCGACGAACGGTGGCAACGTCTCGGGGACGGCACGCATGGTCGATCCCAGGACCGCTGCATACAGCAGCAGCGGCGCCATCCCCGCATGGCGCACGACATACCGGATACCCTCGATCGCTTCGCGCCAGACGCTCGCAGTGGGCTTGTGGCCGCGCCGTATGCCGGGGGCCAAACGCAACAGCGGCATGGTGAGGCTGGCGAAGGCGTAGCTGGCGCTGTTGGCGAGCATGGCCGGCACCACGCCCCAAACGGCGATGATCGGCCCAGCCAGGGCAGGCCCTGAGAAGCGCGCGAGGTTGTAAGTAAGCGAGTTGAGCGCCACCGCGCCCGGCAGGTCGGCGCGGCCAACCAAGCCGGGTATAAGCGTCTGGCGTGCCGGTTGGGCAATGGTCTGTGCCAGCCCGAGCACGACCTCGAGCGCCGCCATGACGTGGATCTCAATCAGGCCAGTCATCACCAGCGTCGCCAGCGCTGCGCCATGGACGCAGGCGACCATCTGCGTCGACATGGTTAGCCGAACCCGGTCCATGCGGTCGGCCGCAGCCCCCGCCAACGGGGACATCAGCACCGCTGGGCCGAGATTGCAGAATGCCATGATCCCGACCCAGAGTGGCGAGTGGGTGAGCTGCCACGTCAGCCACTCCACCGCCACGCGCTGCATCCACAACCCCGTCCAGCAAATCAGGCTGCCGGCGTAGAAGATGCGGGCGTTGCGCTGGGCGAGGACCCGCCCGACCGCGGCGAATCCCGCCATGGTAGGGTCAGCGGGTGGTGGGCGAGGCCTTCACTGGCGGCTTGGCCGGAGCGGCCGGTCCGTTAACGGGTGCGAGCGCGGCGGCGGGATCGGAACTGTCGCCGCCAGGGCTGTTAGCACTGTTGAGGCACGCTTCCTGGAGGTTGTCGCGGGCGTAGCGGCCCGAGAGCCCGGCGGTAGTTATGCCGGACAGGCCGGTTCCCGAAAACGGCGAGTCGCGCGTGTTGCCGACATAATTGTCGGCCCGATAGATCTCGTCGCGGTTCTGCCGGAGATACACGTCGTCCGCCCGCTTGCCGCACGCGGCGACCGTGCTGGCGCTGGCGCGCGCGCGTCCACCCTCCGGCGGGCTGTAGCAGGCAGCCAGCACCAATGATGCGGCCAAGGGGAGAAGGCGGGCGGCTGGGATCATGCAAGGGCTCCTGAAGGGCTGGAAGGTGAGGGAAGAGCCGCGCGCATGACCTGCGAACGGAAGCCGCGTTCGTCGAAACGCGCCTCGGGTGTGAGCGGAGTAAGCGAGGCGGCGCGCAAAACCGCCGGGTCGATCTCGGCGCCGTCGCGTCTGAGGGTAAACAGGCCGGCGGCCCAACGCGCCTGGGCCAGCAGATCCACCAGCGCCAGCAGCCGCAGGCAGAGCGAAAGCCCGTAACTGGTGTGCATACCGACGGTTCCGTCCACCGCTCCGGCCCAGCAACAGGCGTCACGGTCGGCCAGCGCTAGGTCGGTGCAGGAACCATCCGGCCTGCGGAACCGAAACAGCCGGGCGGCGCCCCAACCGCCGTCGGCCCGTGTCTTGGCGGCGATGGCGCGGTCACGCGCGGCCTCCCAGGCCGCCGCGAGGTCGCGCAGGCTTACGGGCGGCAACGCCTCGGGGGGCAGGTCCACCAGGTAGGTCAGCGTGCCGTCCGGGGCCGCGCCGACCTTTACCGTGGGGACTGAGTTGGTGTCGGGCATGTCTTATAGGATGGACCCGGCAGCCCTTCCGCGCCACCCTCGTCGGTGCGTAAAGGAGACATTGCGTGGTTGAACTGGCTGACCTTACCGCGACCGAGATGGCGCGCCGGATGCGCGCCGGAACCTTGGCGCCCGAGACGCTCATGCACGCCTGCCTGGAGCGCATCGCCGCGCGTGAGGGCGACGTGCGCGCCTTCGCCCATTTCGATCCGTCGTCCGCGCGCGTGGCGTCAGCTGCGCAAGGCCCGCTTTACGGGCTGCCGATCGGAGTAAAGGACGTTCTGGACACGGCCGACATGCCGAGCCAGTACGGCTCGCCGATCTGGGCGGGCCACCGCCCGCGCGCAGATGCCGCCGCCGTGGCTTGGGCACGCGCGGCGGGCGCAGTGGTGATCGGCAAGACCGTCACCACCGAGTTCGCGACCCGCACGCCCGGGCCGACTGCCAATCCGCACGATCCTGCGCGAACGCCGGGAGGATCATCGAGCGGTTCGGCGGCGGGCGTGGCGGCAGGGTTTTTCCCGCTCGCGTTCGCGACCCAGACCGCCGGCAGCATCATCCGGCCGGCGGCGTTCTGCGGCGTGGTCGGCTATAAGCCGAGCTTCGGTGCCATCGCGCGCAATGGAATGAAGGTGATGTCCGAAAGTCTCGACACGATCGGCGCCATGGCAAGAAGCGTCGCCGATTGCGCGCTGTTCGTGGGTGCCGTGGCACGGCGGGATCTAGGGGACCCCGAACGCAAACCAGACCGGGCACCCCGCATCGGCGTCTGCCGCTCCCCCTCCTGGTCCTACGCAGCACCCGAGACGCAGGCGTTGCTGTCCGATGCCGCAGACCGCCTCGCCCGTGCCGGCGCGCAGATCAGCCGACGGGAGCTTCCTGAGAGTATGCAGGCGCTGGACGACGCGCATCCGCTGGTGATGCAGGCCGAGAGCGCCGCTTCGATGGGTTGGGAGATGCTGGCCGCCCGCCACCGCATCAGCGACCTCCTGCGGGAGCGGCTGGAATGGGGGTTGTCGCACGACGCGACCGACTTGGACCGCGCCCGTGCGGTGTTCGTAACCTCCCAAAACGCCATGCCGGGTGCAATGGAGGCGCTGGACATCCTGCTGACTCCGTCCGCCATGGGCGAGGCGCCGCTTGGACTGCACTCCACGGGAGAGCCGGTGTTCAACTCATACTGGACCGCCCTGCACGTTCCCTGCGTAACGGTGCCGGCGGGGAAGGGGCCGAACGGGATGCCGCTCGGTATCCAGATCGTCGGGAGGCGCGGCGAGGATCGCAAGACGCTGGCCTGGGCGGCCTGGGTGGAGAATGTTATGTCGTAGAACTATCTCCGGGCCGCCTGGATCGCGGTGTCCAGCACGGACAGGAACCGCGACCGGTCCGCCTTGGTGATCGGCGCTGGCCCGCCGGTCACCATGCCGACTTCGCGCATGTGCTTGGCTACCTCGCGTCCGGCCAGCGCGGACCCGATATTGTCACCGGTCCACACCTTCCCGTACGACGACACCGCCCGCGCCCCTTTGGCGAGGCAGCGGGAGGCCAGCGGGATGTCGCTGGTCACACACACGTCGACGGCTTGGATCCGGTCCGCGATCCAGTCATCCGCGATATCGGCCCCTTCGCCGACCACGACCATCCGCACGTTTGGCAAGCCGGGCGGACGGATCGGGCGGGAGCCGTTAGAGACCACGTGGACAACGAGGTTCAGCCGGGTCGCCACCCGGAACACCTCGTCGCGCACCGGACACGCATCGCCGTCGACATAGATCTCAGTCACGAGTCGCCGATCGTCCATAGCCAGTCCTTGATCATCGGCATGTCCTCGCCGTGCTCACGGACATAGTGCCAGTGATCCACCAGATGCGCCCGCATCGCCTGCGCCACCGAGGCCGCCGCCGCGCCCAGCGACGGCACGCGCTCGATCACGTCCAGCACCAGATGGAACCGGTCCAGCTTGTTGCGCACCACCATATCGAACGGTGTCGTGGTGGAGCCTTCCTCCTGGAAGCCGCGGGCGTGAATGTTGTCGTGATTGGTACGCTTGTAGGCGAGCCGATGGATGATCCAGGGATACCCGTGATAGGCGAAGATCACCGGCTTGGTCCGGGTGAACAGCGCGTCGAAATCGGCGTCGCGTAGCCCGTGGGGGTGCAACACCGGGCTCGCCAGCCGCATCAGATCGACCACGTTGACCACGCGGACGCGCAACTCCGGCAGATGCTGGCGGAGCAGTCCGGCTGCCGCCACCACCTCCAGCGTCGGCACGTCGCCCGCACATCCCAACACTACGTCCGGCTCGCCCAGACCGCTGGCGCTGGCCCATTCGAAGATGCCGATGCCCTCCGTCACGTGCTTTACCGCCATATCCATGTCCATCCATTGTGGCGATGGAGCCTTGCCGGCGATGATCACGTTGACCTGGTCAAAACTGCGCATGCAATGGTCGCCCACCGCGAGCAGGGTGTTGGCGTCAGGCGGGAAATAGACGTTGAAGGTCTCCGGCTTCTTGTTCATCACCACGTCCACGAAGCCGGGGTCCTGGTGGCTGAAGCCGTTATGGTCCTGCTGCCACACATGCGAGGTGAGCAGGTAGTTCAATGAGGCGATCGGCCGCCGCCACGGGATTTTTCGGCTGCTTTCCAGCCACTTGGCATGCTGGTTGAACATGGAGTCCACGATGTGGATGAACGCCTCGTAGCACGAGAATAGCCCGTGCCTCCCGGTCAGCAGATACCCCTCCAGCCAACCCTGGCAGGTATGTTCCGACAGGATTTCCATCACCCGTCCATCGCGCCCGAGATGCGTGTCGTAAGAAAACGTCTCCGCCTGCCATGCCCGTTCCGTCGCATCGAGCACGTTGTTCAGGCGGTTGCTCTCGGTCTCGTCCGGACCGAATATGCGGAAGTTACGCCGGGCGGCGCTGTCGCGCATGACACCTTCGAGGAATTTGCCCAGGGTCCGCGTCGCCTCGCCGCTGACTTCGCCGGGCCTGTCCACAGCCACGGCGTATTTACGGAAATCCGGCATGTTCAACGGTTTGAGCTTCAATCCTCCATTGGCGTTTGGATTGGCGCTCATCCGCAGTTCGCCCTTGGGGGCGAGGGCAGCGATCTCCGGCCGCAACGCACCGGCGGCGTCGAACAGCTCCGCCGGGCGATAGCTCCGCATCCATTGGTCCAGCAGCAGGAGATGCGCGGCGGTAGTGACTTCGGGGATCGGTACCTGATGGGCGCGCCAGAACCCCTCGACCTTTTTGTCGTCCACTTCCTTCGGTCCGGTCCAGCCTTTCGGTGTCCTGAGAATAATCATCGGCCAGTACGGATGGTCGGGCGACGTCTCGCCTGCACGCGCTGCTGCCTGGATCGCACGGATCTCGTCGAACACACGGTCCATCGTCTCGGCCATCAGGCGATGGACCGTCGCCGGATCGTCGCCGGCGACGACGTGCGGCACATAGCCGTAGCCGCGCATCAGGCTTTCCAGTTCCTTGGCTGGAATGCGCGCCAGCACCGTCGGGTTGGCGATCTTGTAGCCATTGAGGTGTAGGATCGGCAGCACCGCGCCGTCGAGCTTCGGATCGAGGAACTTGTTGGAGTGCCAGGACGTCGCAAGTGGTCCGGTCTCCGCCTCGCCATCTCCTATCACGCACGCCGCGATCAGATCCGGGTTGTCGAACACCGCTCCATAGGCATGCGACAGAGAATAGCCGAGTTCGCCGCCTTCGTGGATTGAACCGGGCGTATCGGGCGCCGCATGGCTCGGGATGCCGCCAGGGAACGAGAATTGCCGGAACAGCTTGCGGATGCCGTCCGCGTCCGGGCTCACGTCCGGGTAGGTCTCGCTGTAGGTGCCTTCCAGGTAAGTGTTCGCCACAACGCCCGGTGCGCCATGACCAGGTCCGGCGATATAGATCATCTCCAGGCCGCGCTCGCGAATGATGCGGTTGAGATGTACGTAGACGAGGTTGAGCCCCGGAACCGTACCGAAATGTCCCAGCAGCCGCCTCTTCACATGCGCGACGGAGATTGGTTCAGCCAGCAAAGGGTTGTCGCTCAGATAGACTTGACCGACCGCCAGGTAGTTCGCGGCCCGCCACCAGGCATCCATGAGAGCGAGTTCGGCATCATCGGGCATTTCGTGTTCCTCGCGAAAATTGTCGCGCGCGCATCGTGCGATGACCGCCCTTTTTGCCGGTCAGAATCACGCGTGCATTGATCACAATCAATCCCGTCGGAGATTACCCATCCACGGGAACCGGCGCCGCCATGAAACGCAGCCGCGCGGGCAGTGTTTCCAGGCTTTCCACGGTGTCGAAATCCCGCAGCACCGCGTCGTCACCCATCTCGATCTCGGTGACCTGCTCGGCATGGCGCTTCAGCAGCGAGCGGGCGCCCGCGTCTCCCTTCAGCACCAGGATGTCTGGGAAATACGCTCGATCCCAAAGAATGGGATTGCCCACGCGCCCCTCGTGAGTCGGCACCACGATGGTTCGGCCCTCATCGGGATCGTACGCCGCCACCAGGCGATCGATCATGCGTCCGGTCACGAGCGGCATATCTCCGAGGCATACGATCGCGGCGGAAACCTCGGGCGGCACGGCGGCGATGCCGGCCTTGAGGCTGGCCGATAAGCCTTCGGCGTAGTCGGGCGCGGTCACGAAGATCACGGGGCGTCCGCCAATTGCCGCCTTCACGTCATCCGCCCGATGGCCCGTAACCACCAGCACAGGCCGGGCGCCTGAGGACAGCAGGTTGTCCACCACTCTGGCCACCATCGCCTTGCCGTCCCGGTCGGCGACGAGCAGTTTGTTGTAGGGTGCCATCCGGGTTGATTGCCCAGCCGCCAGAACCACTGCTGCGACGCGCGAGCTGCGCGTTGCGGGTTCGGCTGCAATCTCGGTCCGTGCGCGCGGCAGGGGCCG
>JANXXW010000257.1 GCA_025350425.1 Rhodospirillales bacterium | reverse complement strand
GTGCTGGAAGGCACCGCTCGCGTCGCCGAGCCGGAGATCCACTGAACTACCCCGGGGACAAGCACGGGCTGCTCCGGCCGAACTGCCGCAGGTCCGGCGGCAGTCGGGTCGCCTGGTTCGCTTCGGCCAGCGCCGTCCGTCCGGCCGCCGACCATCTCGCCGGCCGCACCGTCGGGCTGGCGAACGAGCCGAAGGCCCGTACGGGAACGTCGAGCGCAAAGTCGCTGGTGGTGGAGGATTGGCTGCCGATCGTGAGGTCGAAGGTCCGCCGGTAAAGATTGAATTGCGCGTTGCCCACGATGGTGCCGTCCGCCGACCTGACGCGCAGCGGTGAGACGGTTCCCACTCCAGCCCGCATCTCCAGCACGCCCAGGAGGCAGGAAACCGGGCTGGTGCCGTTCGGCTTGCGGAACAGTCGGCGCACATCCAACGAAGCCATCTCGATCACCTCACGCGAAATGGCGCCGCGTGTCATGGAAATCGCGGCAGCAACGCGCGCCGTGCGGGCGGCGGCGTTCAGCGTCGCTCCGGTCGAGTTGGCCACGATCTTCGCATCGAGCGTTCCCGAAAGCGGCAACGGCCCGAAACCAAGCGTCTTGCGCAGTTGTTGGATGTCGGCGTTGGACACGGTCAGGTCGGCTGACACGCGCCCGCTATCGCCCTGTGCGTCGATTTGTCCTGACGCATCGATCTTCGCGCCCAGATACGTCAGTGCCAGTCTCGTGACCGCGACCCGGCCCGGGGTCAGCGCGGCGACGATTTTGGCTTCGGTGAAGCGGAGGCCGGAGTAGGTCAACTGATCGGCCGTGAGGCTTGTCGCGATCAGCGTGTCCGGCGCGCGGACGAAATCGAAGCCGATGTCGGCATCGGGTTCGCCGCCGCCGCCGCTTCCCAGAACTCCATTCAGATCCAGCTGGCCGAACGCGAGATCCACCACGGCGGCGTCGGGCTTGCCGTTGCCGCCTTCCGTGAAGCTCAGGGAGGCCGTCGGGATCGGGTTTCCCTTCAGCGATCCGGCGGCCTCGTTCAGCTTCCAGATATCGTCGAAATGTTGGAAATCGCCAGCGAGATCGAGCGACGCATCGAAGTTGGCCGTCACACCCGCCATGGCCAGGATCGGTCCCAGCGTCGGCGCTTTGAGGGTGAGCCGGCCGCGAATGCCATCGAAGTCCAGCGGCTTCTCCATCGTACCCACGAAGTCGAGCATGGTCTCCCCGGAGGTGAGATGGAGGTTCGTGCCGAAGGGAACCGACGCGTCCCGCAACACGGTGATGGGCTGCAGATCCCCCGTGAGGGTAACTGGCTTGCCGTGGTAGGAGCCGGAGATGGCCATCCGGACCGGCTGGTCGGCACCTGCGGTCTGGAGCGTTACATCGTCCAATACGGTGCGTAACTCGTTGCCGCTTCCCGTCCTGTAGATGATCTCGCTGCCTTGCATCCGAGCATCGAGCAACGTCGGAAACCAGGAACGGTCCTCCGGCTTCGCCTGCTTCGGTTGTCCCGGTTTGAATTTCCAATTTGCGGTCCGGTCAGCCGTTCGCTCCAGCAGCAGCGACAAGCCATCGATCGTCGATTGCCGCACAACCGCCGGGCCCTGCAGCAGGCTGACCGCCTCGACTTCGACCGTG
Organism: Rhodospirillales bacterium; assembly: GCA_025350425.1. Taxonomy (GTDB): domain Bacteria; phylum Pseudomonadota; class Alphaproteobacteria; order Acetobacterales; family Acetobacteraceae; genus JANXTF01. The sequence continues at coordinate 4,049 of JANXXW010000257.1, read as the reverse complement.
AGGTGACGCAGTTCCAGCATCGTCGGACGACTGCCGTTGTCGATGTTGGCTACCTTCAACCCGGTAAGATCGACCTTGATCCATCTCCCGGGGGTCACGTGCAGCCCTTCGATCGTCACGTTCCGGCCGAACGCCGCGCTGGCGCGGCCTGCTACGAGCGGCCCGAGATCATACCGCCCGATCAACAGGAAAGCCGCGACTCCGGCGGCGGCGAGTGCCGCGACTACCGCCAGTGCGACGAAGGCGATCCGACGAGCCATTTCCCTCAGCCTCCTCGCTCTGCGCTCCTCGGGGCTAGGGGCGGCTCAGCCGACGCACACATACGTATCGTCCCGGCTATATCGCCAATCCGCAGCACTCAATCAGTCAAAAAGTATATGTCGTGGCGTCGCGAAAATCTGTGGTTGCTGGAGGGGCGCCAACGCTTCCAACGCCTTGTCGCTTGCATTCCCACCCGAATCACCCAACCCTCTAGCTATGTCTGAATTCGCTCCCCGGGTGAAGGCCGTGCTCGGTCCCACCAACACGGGAAAGACACACCTCGCGATCGAGCGGCTGCTCGCGCACTCGTCGGGCATTATCGGCTTCCCACTGCGCCTCCTGGCACGCGAGAACTACGATCGCATGGTGGCCCGCAAGGGTGCGCGAAACGTGGCCCTCATCACCGGTGAGGAGAAGATCGTCCCGCCCAATGCGCGCTGGTTCGCCTGTACGGTGGAGGCTATGCCGCTCGACCGGCGGGCCGAGTTCGTGGCGGTGGACGAGATCCAGCTCTGCGCCGATCCCGACCGGGGCCACATCTTCACCGACCGCCTGTTGCACGCGCGCGGCATGGTGGAAACCATGTTTCTCGGCGCCGAGACCATCCGCCCGTTGCTCAAGCGGCTGGTTCCCAAGATCGAGATTGAGACGCGGCCCCGCCTATCCGAACTCACCTATTCCGGACCGGCGAAGCTGACCCGCCTGCCGCCACGCAGCGCCGTCGTCGCCTTCAGCGCGGGCGAGGTTTATGCCATCGCCGAGTTGATCCGGCGCCGTCGTGGCGGTTGCGCCGTGGTCATGGGCCGTCTCTCGCCGCGCACCCGCAACGCGCAGGTGGCGCTGTATCAGGACAAGGAGGTCGATTTCCTGGTGGCGACCGACGCTATCGGCATGGGCCTCAACATGGACGTGGACCACGTCGCCTTTGCCCGCCTCAACAAGTTCGACGGCCACCGCCCCCGGGCGCTCACCGCCTCGGAAGTGGCGCAGATAGCCGGGCGCGCGGGGCGCGGGATGCGCGATGGCACCTTCGGCACCACCGGCGAGTGCATGCCGATGGAGGACGAACTGGTCCACGCCGTGGAAAACCACCAGTTCCAGCCGCTGGGACAGCTCTGCTGGCGTGAGAGCGAACTCGACTTCTCCGGCATCGACGCGCTGCTGGCCTCGCTCACCACGCCGCCCAGCATTCCTGGCCTCGTGCGCGGCAATGATGCCACTGACCTCGAAACCCTCTCAGCCCTTGCCCGCGAACCCGAGATCCGGGGCCTTGCGGACCGCCGTGGCCGCGTGCGCCTGCTGTGGGAGGCGTGCCAGGTGCCCGATTTCCGCAAGCTGGCCGACGAGACCCATACTCGCCTCTGTGCCCGGATCTTCAGCCACCTCGTGCGCGACGGTCACCTGCCGACTGATTGGCTGGCGAACCAGATCGACGGCCTCGCCCGCGCCGAGGGCGATATCGACACCCTGATGGCCCGCCTCGCCGGCGTCCGCACCTGCACCTATATCGCCGCCCGCTCAGATTGGGTGCCGAACGCCCTGCAATGGCAGACGCGCGCCCGCGAAGTCGAGGATCTGCTGTCCGACGCCCTGCATGAGCGCCTTACCACCCGCTTCGTCGATCGGCGGGCGGCCCACCTGATGCGGCGCCTCGACGCGTCCGACGCCGACGAATTGCTCTCAGCCGTCACCAAACGTGGCGAGGTCGTGGTGGAGGGCCATCCGGTCGGGCACATCTCGGGCTTTACCTTTCTTCCGGACCCGTCCACCGAGGGCCAGACGCGCAAGCTGGTGCTCCGCGCCGCGCGGCGCGCATTGCTGCGGGAAGTGCCGCGCCGCGTCGCCGCCCTGGAAGCTGCCGAGGACAGCGCCTTCACGCTGCTACCGGGCGCCCGTCTCGGCTGGGATGGCGCTCGCATCGCCCGCCTGCGGCCCGGCGCCACGGTCGCGCGTCCAGCAGTCGAGGTCACCGACAGCGAGTTCCTCGACGGCCCCTCCCGCGAGCGCATCCGCGTCCGGCTCCAACGCTTCATGGACGATCATGTCCGCTCGGTGCTGGCGCCGTTGTTTCCGCCCGCCATCCGCGCTTCTTCCGATGCGCCGGGGCCGCTTCGCGGGTTGCTGCACCGGTTGGACGAAAATCTCGGCATCATCGCGCCGGTTGACGACCTGCTACCCGCCGCGCGTCAGCACCTGAAGTCGCGCGGCATCCGCGCCGGTCGTTTTGCCCTGTTCATCCCCGCGTTGCTGAAGCCCCGTCCGGCAGCTTTGCGCGCAGTTCTGTTCGCGGTGCGCGACGAGACCGAACCCGTCGAACTGCCGGCGCCAGGCCTGGTTTCGGTGCCGCCGAGGGACTGGCCGACCAGCCTCGCCTTCGCCTTGGGTTGGCTCGATGCCGGGCCGGTCCTTCTGCGGCTCGATATCGCCGAGCGCATCGTCGGAGAGCTGCTCTATGTCGGGCATGGCAAGCCCATGCCGGTGCCCGCCGACCTCGCCTCCCGCCTGTCCGTCCGGACCGAGATGCTGCCCGCGATTCTGCGCCAACTCGGCTTTCGCCTGCGCCCACCTACCATCGTGGCTGACGGCCAGTTCGGCCCGGCCGCTCCCGCGATGATGGAATTTACCCGTCGGCGTCGGCGTCCCGAGGTGGAACAACCGGTAAGCGTGTCCCAAGGCAGCCCATTCGCGGCGCTGGCGCAATTACGCCTTTGAACGCGTCCCTGGAGGACCGGGACTGGCAGCGTCTCGACAAGTGGCTGTGGTGCGCCCGCATGATGCGGGCCCGCGCCGATTGCGCGCGACTGGTCGCGGCGGGGTCGTTGCGGATCAATCGCCAGACCACCGAAAAGCCGCACGCTCGCCTTCGGGTTGGCGACGTCGTGACCCTGCCACTGCGTGGCGACGTGAGGGTGCTGGAGGTACTGTCGCTTGCATCTCGCCGTGGTCCCGCGCCGGAGGCACGGATGCTATATCGCGAGATCGCTCCAGTCCCTTGCGGCAAGGCAGAATCGACTGCATATCCGGAAGACCAAAGAATGATGGACTAGGAGAAGTGCCTGATGACCTACGTGGTCACCGACAGTTGCATCCGCTGCAAGTACATGGATTGCGTCGAGGTTTGTCCGGTGGACTGCTTTTATGTTGGCGATAATATGCTCGTCATCCATCCCGACGAATGCATCGACTGCGGCGTGTGCGAGCCGGAATGTCCTGCCGAAGCGATCGTGCCGGACAGCGACGACCAGGCTGCCGCTTGGGCCGAGCAGAACCGGACCTATTCCGCGTTGTGGCCGAACATCACCCGCAAGGGTGAGGCCCCCGCCGATGCGGATGAGTGGAAGGGCAAGCCGGACAAGGCACAGCTGTTCTCACCCGAACCTGGTATGGCCTGAGTTCCCTGCGCGGGTCCGTTTTGCCGGGGCTGCTTTAGGAACTGCTTATACCGGATTGATCTAGCCTGACGTTGGCGTCGTTTTTGTGCTATATGACCGTTTAAAGGGCTGGGGCAAAATCGCTCCGGCCTGAAACTTTTACATATGTCGGTTCGCGCAAGCGGTTTTGTGAGGTGAATCAGCCCTGGAAATCGCTACGCGCGGAGCCCTCGTGTTCAGGTCAAGCATGAACGAAACAGTAGCCACCGCAACGCCGATTAGCCCGGAAGACGAGATGCTCAAAAACGAGACAGAGACGCCACCCACCGATTCCGTCGAGGCTGCGCCGACCCCGGCGCCTGTGGCGGCACCCGAGCCTACTTACGTCCGGCCGCTCGGCCAGGGCATGAACGGCCG
>JANXXW010000251.1 GCA_025350425.1 Rhodospirillales bacterium | reverse complement strand
GATCTCTTCGAGACGTCCGGTACGCCGAGCTCGCTCGGCCAGCACCGTCGTGTCGATCCGTTCGGCGAACACCTCGCGAAGACAGCCCGGGACGCCGCACCGAAACCGCCGCACCAAAAGCCACAGGCGTACGCGGCGCCCAGCGTATGGCAGGTCCGAAGGTTAGCGAACATAGCGGCTCTGGACGCGGTGCGAGACCACGCCACACAACGGGCAAGACGCCGTAGCGGCGGTGCTGCGGGTCGTCACGACCAGCAGGTCCTCGCCGACGTCGACACCGTCTACTTCTAGCCCAGGCGAGATCAGTGATGCGAAACCGAACCCCGACACCAAGAATGCTCCTGTAATGAACACCACCATAGGTCGTCACAGAACAGCAGCAGAAATGAGTCAGAGCCAAGTTTGGGCGCAAGCCCATCCTGGGCCAGAAGGCCCGGCCACGTAATTCTGCACGGTAAGAAACGAGAACACGGACGGACTTCTTGCGATTTCACGCTGGAAGCGTAGATTCCGTTCCGCTATCGACGCAAACTGCCTGTTTGCTGCGTGAAATCATGGAATGTAATTAGGCCTGGACGCGATGTTGCTATTTCGGCAGGCGTATCGCACGCAGTAAATAGGGGGGGCTAACGCGGGGGATGACTATGCGTGCAATACCAGCGTTACTGCGCATCATTGATGTCGCTGCGACCAGCATGCCAGAGCGAATATCGCTCTGTGAGCCCGTGCCTGAGTGTCTCACACCGACGACATGATATCGCGTCCAATACCGCTACCGTGCAGATTTACGCGCTTGCGCCCCCCGGCCCAAATAGCCGAGGTTACGGTACCCGCACGCTGTTCCAGTAGATATAATCCGTCCATGTGAGAACCCGAAAATCGGCTGACGAGTCGCTCGTGATATTAGGGGCGTCTCGAAGGTGCGAAGTTTTCGGGTTCTCACGTGGACGGAGTATACATCAAAATATTTGGGTCCGGTTGCGTCCGCCTGAGGGATTCACAGAACACTTCCGTATTTTCAGAAATCGCACCGTTTACGTTATGGCACCTTTTCCTTTCGTTTGGTGACAGGCGGCCGCTATTCTGTCGCTATGTCATCTCGCGAGTATAGACGTCTGACCCCTTTGAGAATGTCCGTGATGGCGGCAAAGAACTCCGCCTGAACCTCCGTAAAGCCGGTGCCATCGGGGTTCGCCCAGTTGACTAGGAAACAGAATGTGACGGGCGTGCTTTCATTTATCAGCATCTGCCCCGCCATGCTTTTGGCAAAGAAGCCAAACAGGTTATTGGCCTCGCCACCCTTCACGTAGGCGACGCGTCCTGGCGGCAGGATCCTAGGGATCTGCACTGACGTCGAGTGGATGCGCTTAAACTCGATCAGGGTGGCCGGGTCGGAGAAGAATGTCCCCGCGAGGACTTGCTCGTACCACGCTACCATGTCGCGGGCGTTGGCGAGGATCGTCTGCTTGTCGTTATAGGGTGACCGTGGTGTTCCCGGCAAATGTCCCTCCAGGACCTTCTGGATGCCCTTCCAGCCAATATCGACACCGTATGGAGCGCCGAACAGATAGGACGCGAGAATCCGGGTCGAGTCCGGAATGCGCACGGACGGCAGGTTGGCGGCGGCAATCAACGCACGCACGCGATTAGCCCCCACTTTCAGCATCGCCGCGTCGGTCGCCATGTTGTCGCTGTGCGACATCATCGCTTCCAGCACCGACACCGCGCGCGTATGCCCGGCCAGATCGATGAAGACTGGGCTGCCGATGTTGCGAACGCCGTCGTCGATAGTCAGCTGCATGTCTTCCGACAGACGGGCCGCCTCGACGTCGCGAAGGAATTGCGCGAGGACGAAGGTCTTGAAGGCGCTGACGATGAACAGCGGCGTCGACGCCTTGTGCTCAAGCCGGAGGTCCTTGCCGTTCGCACCCACATGCAGCCGGAAGGCTGGCGTGCCGGGCAGTGCCAGATAGCGGCCGATCGCCTGTTCAAGGTCGGACGTCACGTTGGCGAAGGCACGCCGCGTCACGGCCGGCGCCGCGATCCCGGCAGCGATAATCGCCCCGAGGCCACGGCGATTGATGCACCATCTCGGCGTGCCGGACGGCTCGGCCGCAGACTCGCGGCATGACCCGTCCGGGTCATGCGTGGAAGGAATGATCATGGATGTTTCACTTTACTGCATGTTGGTCGATGGCAAGGATTCGGTCCACGCGTTCACACAAGGAGTGGCGGGCCGTGGCAACCCGCTACAAGAAGACTGCTTGCCCCTTCATGGGCGTGCTCTGCATGGCCGTAACTGTGGACTGGATCAAGTGACGGCACAGACCTCAATAACTGACAGGCTCTAGCATCGCGAATGCTGAGTCGACCCTGCCATGAAAGAACTATACTTCGTTCGCGTGAGAACCCGAAAACTTCGCACTTTCGAAACGCCGTTGATATCATGGTCGACTCGCCCGCCAATTTTCGGGTTCTCACGTGGACGGAGTATCCTCGGAGAGAAAACACTTAATGCGGCCCGCCCTGCACCAGTTGCCAGAATTCTTCCGTGGTGTTGGCATGGGGAAACGGGAAGTCGGGGGTCGGCACATCCAGGAAATGGCATAGCGGCGCCCAGCCCTCGGCCACATCGAACACCAGCAGCCGATCCGGAGCGATCGCCGCGCGCATGCCGGCGGTGCGTTGGCGGTAGGCGACCAGCGCCACATCGAAATCGGTGATCTTGCCGGCAAAGATGCGCGCCTCGATCATCTCAGTGCCGATCGCCACCATCTCCTGGATGTGCGGCGGCGGCCTCACGCCCTTGAGCTTGCTGAC
>JANXXW010000175.1 GCA_025350425.1 Rhodospirillales bacterium | reverse complement strand
AAGATCCTCAACGTCGCCAGCGCATCGACCGAAAAGCTGCGGCAGAATCAGGAGCTGAAAGACCTGATCGAGGCTTTGGGCTGCGGCGTCGGCGAACGCTTCGACCGCAGCCGCCTGCGCTACGGCCGCGTGATCATCATGACCGACGCCGACGTGGACGGCGCCCACATCGCCTCCCTCCTCATGACATTCTTCTACCGCGAACTCCCGTCACTGGTCCGCGACGGGCATCTTTTCCTGGCGCAACCGCCGCTCTATCGGCTGACCCAGGGTGCAAAATCGGTCTACGCCATGAACGACGACGACCGGACGCGCAAGATGAAGACGTTCAAGTCCGGGGTCAAAGTTGATGTGAGCCGCTTCAAGGGCCTCGGCGAGATGCCCCCGTCCGCGCTGAAGGAGACCACGATGGACCCGGCCAAGCGCACGCTGCTGAAGGTGCTGACGCCGCCGGAGGACCGGGGCAAAACGGACGAACTGGTGGAGAGCCTGATGGGCCGGCGTCCAGAACTGCGCTTCCAGTTCATTCAGGAACGCGCGCGCACCGTCAATATCGAGGAAGTGGATTCATGATGACCCGTCGCGAGCGTCTGCGCGCCATCCTCACGGGCGGCGAATGCCTCCACCCCGGTTCGGTGTTCGATCCCGTGTCGGCCCGGATCGCCGAGGATCTGGGCTTTGAACTCGGCATGTTCGCGGGCTCCACGGCGTCCCTGGCCATCCTGGGTTCCCCCGACGTCATCCTGATCACCCTCACCGAGTTCGCCGAACAATGCCGTCGCATCTGCCGCGCCGGTACTCTGCCGATCCTGGTGGACGCCGACCACGGCTACGGCAACGCCCTCAACGTCATGCGGACCGTGCAGGAAATGGAGGTGGCCGGGATTGCCGGCCTCACCATCGAGGACACCGATCTCCCACGCGGCTACGGCGATGGACGCCCGCGCGTGCTGCCGATAGCCGAGGGCGCCGGCAAGATCCGCGCAGCACTTTCGGCGCGGCGCGATCCTGACCTCGTGATCGTGGGCCGAACCAGCGCGATGTCGATCACTGGCACCGAAGACGCCGTCCGCCGTGCTGGCGCCTACGCCGAAGCGGGCGCCGACGCGCTGTTCTTCACCGGTATCACCTCGCCCGAACAGCTTCACGCGATACGGGCCGTCACGGAACTGCCGATCATACTCGGTGGCGGCGACGCGCTCGGCGATCGCGCGGAACTGGCGGCACTCGGCGTGCGGATCGCGCTGCAGGGACACCAGCCAATCATGGCGGGCTTCCAGGCCGTGTACGAGACGCTGAAGGCATTGCGCGAGGGCGTGTCACCGAAGCAGTTGCGCGGAGTTCCAGATGCGGATTTCATGCGCCGCGTGACTCGGGAGGCGGACGTGGCCAAAGCCATGACGGACTTCCTGGGCGGCTGAAAACCGGCCTCTACGGGGAGAAAACAAACGATGAAAATAACCGCCGTGAAGCTGCGCCGCGTGCAGGGCACGATGACGACCGATGGACCGCTATGGGAAGAGCGCCTCGTGCGCCCGATCGATATCTATCCCGAATACCGCGCCCGCAACGATTTCGAGGGCGGCGTGCAGATCGACGCCACGCACTACCGCATCGCCGCCTGCTTCGTGCAGATCGAGACCGACGAGGGTGTGATCGGTATCGGCGGCCCGGTGCCCGACGCCGTCGCCTCCATCGTCGGCGGACGCCTGCGCGCCATTTTGATGGGACAGGACCCGATCGCGGGTGAGAAGCTGTGGGACCAGATGCACCGCATCATGGTGCATGGCCGCCAGGGCGACGCGATGCTGGCGATCAGTGTGGTGGATTGCGCGCTGTGGGATCTGCGCGGCCGCTGGCTCGGCCAACCCGTCTACCGCCTGCTTGGCGGCCCCACCCGCGACAGCGTCCCGGCCTATGCCAGCATGTTGGGCTTCGATGTGCTCGACATGGGCCGCGTGCGGGCGCGGGCGCTGGAATACCAGAAGGCCGGTTACACCGCGCAGAAATGGTTCTTCCGGCACGGTCCGATGAGCGGGCCGGAAGGAATGCGCAAGAACGTCGAACTGGTCCGCACCCTGCGCGAGACGCTCGGGGATGACGACGCCATCATGCTGGATTGCTGGCAGTCGATGGATGTCCCGTACGTGGTGGCACTGGCCGAACGCATCG
>JANXXW010000138.1 GCA_025350425.1 Rhodospirillales bacterium | reverse complement strand
CCCGCATCAGCGCGCCCATTGCGCCGCCACCCGCCAGGAACGTCATCATGCGGCGTGGCCCAGCGACTGCACCGCAATCTCGACACGGTGGCCGAGACGGTGCGCGACGTGAATCAGGCGGTCCAAAGTGAAGCGGGCCATGTCTCTGTCAAGGATGCGCTGCACGTCGCAGGATCAATGTCGGCGGCTACCGTAGCGGCCCTGGCCGTCAGGTGGCGGTCCCGGAACGTGGCGACGATGCTGCAGGCGGTTTGGATGTTCAAAAAGCCGATTCTTAAATTGGCATCGGGTGCACCACCTGCCCAGGGTGCGCGGGCCGGCAAGGAAACTGACTGATGCCGTGATGATCGTGAGCCCATCACTTTTGTAAGCATGGATGCTAACGTATTGCAACGAAAGCCATGGAGGAAAGGCAGAAAGAGGCCAAGAAATATTTGCCCCGGATGCAAGCCAGATTACCGCACCCTCGTCTTACGGTTCTGTTGCAATCGCTATGGTGAGCTGTTTGAGGTAGGCGGCATCGAGACAGCACGGTGAGTGGGAACGATGGCGACGGATCAGTGCGGCTCGTTCAAGGGGCGACACTTTACGTCCGAGGTGATCCTGTGGGCACTTCGTTGGGATCTGGCATTCCCGATCAGCTACCGCGACCTCGCCTTGATGTTGTCGGATCGAGGTGTGTGAGGTAGCCCCATTTTGCTGGACAGGTTGGCGGCGAAGATAAGCTATTTCCTGGTTCCAATTATGCCGCCAGCTTCAGTCTCGATGCCGTCGCTGGAACATGCCCCCGCGACGGCGTCGAGACTGAAGCTGGCGGCATAATTGGAACCAGGAAATAGCTTATCTTCGCCGCCAACCTGTCCAGCAAAATGGGGCTACCTCAAGACCAACAAGCCGGATCGCTTTGATATCGGCGACAACCTGACCGCCTTTCTTGATCATTACCTGGGCATCGTCCGCCCGGTCCTGCTGGGCGACAGCTGCACCGAGAGCTTCTGGGTGGGGCAGTCGGGACGGCACCTGACGCTGAAAGGCCTGACGCAGCGGGTGCATATTCTCAGCCGTCAGCAGTTTGGTTATTCATTCGGCCCGCATGCGTTCCGGCACGCCCTCAGCACGATGTTGGCCGAGCATGACCCGCACGCGCCCGGCCTTGCCGCCGCCGTGCTAAGGATCAGCCGGCGGTCAACATGGCGCACTATAATCGTGCCAAGCAAAGGGGGCCGCTGATCAAGTTTGCCCTGCTTATCGACCAGCGCAAGGCGGCCCTGGCCGGGCGATGATGACGATGATGTCCTTGCTAATCTTGCCGCCAGCGCTGAGTCTCACCCGACACGGTTGTCGGCCAGCCTTGCTCTACGCTATCCCGGAACACCCCAGACCATCTGGAGACGTCGATGCGCGCCGTGATCTACGCCCGCTACAGCACCGAAAACCAACGCGTGGAATCGATCGAGGACCAGATCGAGGTCTGCCGCCGCTACGTCCTGGCCCAGGGCTGGACGGTGACCGAGGTGTATTCCGACGCAGCCCTGAGGGGTGCCAGCAAGATGCGGCCCTCCTTCCAGCACATGCTGGCCGATGCCCGGCGCGATGGTTTCGACATTCTCGTGTGCGAGGCGATCGACCGGCTGGGGCGCAACCTGTCCGACGTCTCGGCCGCCTATGACGAGTTGGTTTTTGCCCGGGTTGCCTTGCACACGGTCAGCTACGGGCTGACCACCCAGATGCATATCGGCATCATGGGCACGATGGCGTTGACCGATATTCGCGACAAGGTACGCCGGGGCCAACTGGGCCGAGCCCGGGCTGGTAAGATCCCTGGCGGCCTCGCCTATGGCTATGAGGTTGTCCCGCCGCCTCCCGGGATGGCGGATGGCGACGAGCGCCGGTTCAAGCCGGACGAAGCGGCGGTGGTGCGGCGCATTTTCTCGGACTACGCAAAGGGCGTCGCACCGCAAAAGCTGGCACGCACGCTGAACGAGGAGCATGTGCCTGGGCCGGGTGGCCGGCCCTGGATCGACACGACCATTCGTGGCCAGCTCGATCGCGGCACCGGACTGCTGAACAACACCGTCTATGTTGGCCAACGCAGCTGGAACCGCTGCAGCTATATCAAGGATCCGCGGACCCGCAAGCGCGTGGCGCGTGGCACGGGCCAATCCCAAGAGCCAGTGGGAGATCACAGAGGTGCCGGAGTTGCGCATTGTCGATCAGGCCCTGTGGGACCGGGTGAAGGCGCGGCAGGCTGACGTGCGCACCGAGATGACCCGCGCGCCAGAGGGCAACAGCCTCAACTAGGCGCATCGTCGGCAATTCCTGTTGATCGGCCTGCTGATCTGCGGCGGCTGTGGTGGTGGTTACACAATTGTCGCCCAGGATCGTTACGGTTGCGCCACCCGCAAGGGCAAGGGAACGTGCGCCAATAATCGCACGATCATGCGGCCGAACATTGAACGCCGCGTGCTTGGCGCCTTGCGCAACAGCCTGCTGACCACGGCGTTGGTCGATGAATTCATCGTCGCCCTTGAGGCGGCGACGGCGGACAACCGCAAAGACATCCTTGGGCGGCAGTTGGGGCTGCAGAAAGAGCTGACCGGGATGGAACGCAAGATCGAGGGGCTGATGCGGTCGATCGAGATGGGCGCCTGGACACCCACCATCGGCGAACGACTGAAGGCTCTGGAAGCCCGCCAAGGCGAGGTGACCGATCTGTTGCGTGTGGCCGCCTCGCCTGCCCCCAAGCCGCAATTGAGCGTGAGAGGGGCCGAGATCTACCGCGAGAAGGTGGCCGGCCTGGCGGTGGCGCTGAACGACCCTTTGATCCGCGCCGAGGCGGCCGAGGCGTTGCGGTCGTTGATCAACACGATCGTGCTCACGCCGGACGCCGGGGTGCCCGACGGCATATCTGCCGAGTTGCAGGGCGAGTTGGCAACAATCCTGGGGTTGGCGGCTAACCCGGTAATGAGTTTGGGTCCAAACGGCAAGAAACCCCAGAGAACGAATGTTCCTAGAGCTATGCTATCAGTGGTTGCGGGGATAGGATTTGAACCTATGACCTTCAGGTTATGAGCCTGACGAGCTACCGGGCTGCTCCACCCCGCGGATTTAGAGTTCCTAGCGTCATGCGCTCTAGGAACCCGATTTGACAATGTTGTGTGTCTTGATT
>JANXXW010000128.1 GCA_025350425.1 Rhodospirillales bacterium | reverse complement strand
CACGGGGAGCACGCCGCTCGGGGTGATTGTCCCGCCAGGAGTGGCGGAAGCAATGATTGTGCTGCCGGTGAATTTGCCCATAACGTCTGCTTCGATCTGCTGGCGTTCTGCGCCAAGTCGCGGATGCCGGTCATGGCCTATTCGCCGGTGGGCCAGGGCGGAGACCTGTTGCGCTCCCCGGTGTTGCGCAAGGTTGCCGCCCGCCATGAAGCAACACCCGGTCAGGTCGCGGTGGCCTGGACTTTGCGACTTCCGGGTGTGATCTCGATCCCGAAGGCCGGCGATCTCGCCCATGTGCGCGAGAACGCAGCGGCAGCGGCGATCAGACTCTCGCCGGATGATCTGGCGGAGTTGGACGCGGCGTTCCCAGCACCGCGACGTAAGCAGGGACTGGCGATGCTCTGACCGGGAGGCGGCGCGTCCGGTCCGAGCAAAAATATCGCGACATTGGCTTGCTGTTCCTGATTCGTTCTTGACATAAACGTTACGTGGGCGCATGGTGTTCGGGTGTCCTTCGCAGTCCCTCTGCCCACCCTCTCTGCCGCATTCGGTGACATCGTGCGCGCCCTGGCCCGCAGGGTTTGTGACATCGTGTTCAAGGACCGCTCCGCCGGCCCCTTGCTCAGCGAGATGACCCTCAAGCTGAACGGGCTGACAAAGCGGTTCAACGCCATCGTGGAGCGCGTTCAGGCCGGCACGCTGCGGGCGCCGCCGAGACGCCGGGCCGAGGCGATGCGGGTAGCCACGCGGACCGTTTCCCAACGCCGACCGAGCCTCGTGCCGAACCGCTTCCAGTGGCTGAGCCGGCTGGCGCCGGAGGCCAACGCCTACGGACATTATCTGGACCAGATGGTGCGGACCGATCTGGAGATGGTGGCCCTGCTGACTGCAGCACCTCAGGCCAAGGGCATCCTGCGCTCGCTATACTGGATGCTGGGCCGCCGACCGCTGCCTGACATCCTGCGGCGGGCCAAGGCACCGCCACGCGCCATAGCGGCCTGCACGGTCCCGGTCCGCCCGGTCCCGGTCAGCCCGGTCGGCAAGCCCATTCCAACCGACACCGGGCACCACCGCTACCAGCCCTCGGCCCGATGGCCCAAGGGGTGCGTCACGCATCATCCCCGAGCGCTCGCCAAGCCCCGAGCAAGCGCCAAACGCCGAGGCCGGGCCAAGCCACGGGCCACCGCCGGGCCGCCTTCGGGGGCCTGACCGGCGGAGCGTCCGCACGCTCGGTGCGTCGCCGCTTATCGTTCGCCAGTGATCTCCAGCGCGCGCGCGTAAACCTGGCGTCGCGGCAGGCCGGTCTCGGCCGCCACGCGCGCCACCGCTTGCTTGACACTGGCATCGACCAACGCCGCCCGGAGTTGCTCATCCAGCGACCCCTCGTCCGGCGCCTCGGGCGGTGCCGGACCGACGATGATAGTGATCTCTCCGCGTGCTTCGGCTGCCGCATAATGGGCGGCCAGAGCGGGAAGGCTGCCTCGCCGCACTTCCTCGAACCGCTTGGTCAACTCCCGCGCCACGGCGGCGGGGCGTTCGCCGAACACGGCGGCGAGATCGGCCAGCATCTCCGCCAGGCGATGTGGCGCCTCGTACCAGATCAGCGTTGCGTTAAGCCCCGCACGTTCGGCCGCCCGCAGCCGCGCAAACACGGCCGTGCGGGCGGCGGAGCGCGGTGGCGCGAAACCCTGGAACAGAAACGGTTGCGGCGGCAGTCCGGACAGGACAAGTGCGAGCACGGCGGCATTGGCCCCCGGCACGCCGCTCACCGGCAGCCCGTCGGCGATGGCAGCCCGGACCAGGCGGAAACCGGGGTCCGACACCAACGGCGTGCCGGCATCAGACACCAGCGCGATGCGCTTGCCGTCACGGATGGCTTGCAGGGCACGCGGGATACGGGCGTCCTCGTTGTGCTCATGCAGCGGCAGCAGCCGGGTCGCGATCCCGAAATTGGCGCATAGGAGGCCGGTCCGGCGCGTGTCCTCGCACAGGATGAGGTCGGCCGTCTGCAACGCCTCGACCGCGCGAGGGGTCATGTCGCCCCGATTTCCGATTGGTGTCGAAACTATCACCAGCCCGGCGACGCTTAGGCCGGAGGCGTCCGGACTTCGCTTGCCAATATCGGCTTGCGCGGCTAGGCCGCTCTCATCATCCTCGGGGTATTCGCATGTTTCGTCGGGCATTCGCACTCCTCGCAGGTAGTGTAGCACTTGCCGGGTGCGTCGTTGCACAGCCAGGTCCGATGGCGGGCGGCTTGCGTAATCCGTCGATGCCCAATTCGAACGCGGCGTTCGGTGGCGGCCAGGCAACCCAGCGTGTCGCCATCCTGGCGCCGCTCACCGGACCGAATTCCGAGCGCGGACAGTCACTCGTGCAGGCCGCACGGCTTGCGTTATCGACCCCGGGATCGCCGGTGCTAGACGTGAAAGACACCCACGGCACTCCCGAGGGCGCGGCGGCGGCGGCCGCGGAGGCGATCGCAGCCGGCGCCGGACTAATCATCGGACCGCTCACCGGGGCCGAGACGGCGGCGGCAGCCGGGCCGGCAACGCGTGCGGGAGTGTCGATACTGGCGTTCACCAACGATGCCGCGCAAGCACAGCCGGGCGTCTGGACGCTCGGCATTACTCCCGCTCAGCAGGTGCGCCGTCTCGTGGGCGCCAGCATGGCGGAAGGCCACAGCCGTTTCGCCGCCCTGCTGCCGCAGGGCGCATTCGGCATGGCCATGGCCGATGCGCTCGGCCAAGCGACCAGTGCCGCAGGCGCGGCGCCGCCGGCCATCCGCCGCTATGGCGCCAGCATGACGGCGATGAACGGCGCCGTACGAGACTTGTCCGGCTTCACCGACCGGCGGGCGCCGGTCGACGCGGACCTGAAGGCCGCTCGCGCGCAACGGGACGCAGACGGCCACCGCACAAACCCCGATGCCACGCCGCGCGACGTGCCACCGGCCCCGTTCGACACGCTGCTGCTGGCCGCCACCGGCGACCCCCTGGCACAGATCACGGCGCTGCTGCCCTACTACGACATCAATCAACCGGCGGTCCGCGTGCTCGGCCCGGTCCTGTGGGCCGCACCCGCCGCTCGCGGTGGCGCCGATCTGGTAGGGGCGTGGTACGCGGCCCCCGACCCGGCCGCACGCAGCGCCTTCGATCGTGCATTCCAGGCGAGATACGGAGTACCCGCCCCCGGTCTCGCCGACGTCGCCTACGATGCCGCCTCAATCGCTCGCGTTATCGCGCAATCCGGGGGCTTCTCGCCCCAATCGTTGACCAGACCCGACGGTTATGCCGGCGTGGACGGCGTCCTGGCGCTCAACCCGGATGGCGGCGTGCGGCGCGGACTGGCGATCTTCGAAATCCAGCGCGGCGGTCCGGTCGTGGTCCAACCGGCCCCGGACAACGTCTCCGCCCCCGGTATCTGACATCGAGGTGCCAGCAAATGCCCCGGTTCTTCTGGGGGCGACCCTCGCAGCCGTCACGATCCTGGCGGTCTTGGCGCTTGCCTTTGCGATCGCGTGGCGACGCGATGCGCGCCTTCTGGAGCAGGCGACGGGCACTGTCGATCGCCTGAAACGCCAGCACGCAGCGGCACTCGACGAACTCGGCCAACGCCTGTTAGCCAGTGATGCCATCATCGACCAGTTGCCAGACCCGCTGCTGGTGCTTGGCGTGAGCCGGGTGGTGTCGCGGACCAACGAGGCGGCGCGCACGGCGTTCGGGGCGGAGATGCCAGCCGTGCTGCGCCAGCCCGGCCTGCGGGAGGCGATCGATCGCGCTTTTGACCAGCGCCGACCCCAAGAGGCGGAGCTTTTCCTGCCGGTTCCCGTCGCCCGCGAGGTACAGGCGACGATCATCATGCTCGACTCGAAGATCTCGGACGGCAACGGTGCCATCGCCGTGCTGTCGGATCGGACACGCGAACGTGCGGTGGAGCGGATGCGGGCGGATTTCGTCGCCAACGCCAGTCACGAATTGCGGACGCCCCTGGCCAGCCTGATCGGCTTCATCGACACTCTGCTCGGCCCCGCTGCCGACGACCCCCCGGCCCAGCGCCGCTTCCTCGGCATCATGGCCGAGCAGGCCGCGCGGATGCAGCGGCTGATCGACGACCTCCTCAGCCTGTCGCGCATCGAGTTGACCGAGCACCAGCCGCCTGCCGAACGGATCGAGATCGGGCCGTTGGTCGCCAAGGTGGCGGAGACCTTCGAACCCCGGTTCGCACTCCGGAAAACCGTCCTGGCCTTGGAAGTGGCCGCTAATCTGTCCACTGTGCTGGCGGACCGCGACCAGTTGGTGCAGGTGCTGCAGAACCTGATTGAGAACGCGCTTAAATACGGCCGTGAAGGCGGCTGCGTCCGGCTGTCAGCGGCGCCGTCGGGCATAGGCGGGCGCTGGCCCAGCCGCCCCGGCGTCATCCTCGCGGTGGCCGATGACGGCGCGGGCATCCCACGGTCTCATATCCCGCGCCTGACCGAGCGCTTCTACCGCGTGGACAAGGGCCGCTCGCGTGGCGCGGGTGGGACTGGATTGGGTCTCGCTATCGTGAAACACATCGTCAATCGTCATCGGGGGCAGTTGCTGATTGAAAGCGACGAGGGCATGGGTGCCACCTTCTCTGTCTGGCTCCCTATCGGTGTGGAGCGCGTCGCGCTATGACGCGCCCCTTCGATGGAGGCCGATCGTGAACAAGCCACTGACAATCCACGGTGCCAACAGCCTGCGTAGCGGGCCGGACGAACGGGGCCGCTTCGGCGACTACGGCGGACGCTTCGTGGCCGAAACCCTGATGCCGCTCATTCTCCAGGTTGAAGCGGCCTACAAAGCGGCCAAAGCAGACCCGACCTTTCAGACCGAGTTGGACGACTATCTGAAGAACTACGTGGGCCGGCCCAGCCCCCTTTGGTTTGCCGAGCGTCTCACGCGAAAGCTGGGTGGGCCGAAGATCTACCTGAAGCGCGACGAGCTGAACCACACCGGTTCGCACAAAATCAACAATTGCATGGGCCAGATCCTGCTGGCCCGGCGGATGGGCAAGACACGGATCATCGCCGAGACCGGCGCCGGCCAGCACGGCGTGGCGACGGCCACGGTATGCGCGTTGTTCGACCTGCCCTGCACGGTCTACATGGGCGCTACCGACGTCGAGCGGCAGAAGCCCAATGTGTTCCGCATGAAGCTGCTCGGGGCCGAGATCAAGTCGGTGGTGTCGGGCGCCGGCACGCTGAAGGACGCGATGAACGAGGCGATGCGCGATTGGGTCGCCAATGTTTCGGACACCTACTACCTCATCGGCACCGTCGCCGGCCCGCATCCCTATCCCGCCATGGTGCGCGATTTCCAAAGCGTCATCGGCGTGGAGGCCCGCGCGCAGATGCTTGAGGCGGAAGGCCGTCTGCCAGATGTGGCGGTGGCCGCGATCGGTGGCGGATCGAACGCGATGGGCCTGTTCCATCCCCTGCTGGACGATGTCGACATACGCCTGATCGGCGTCGAGGCGGCTGGGCGCGGGCTTGATACGCTCGAACATGCTGCGAGCCTGTCGCGTGGCCGGCCTGGCGTATTGCACGGCAACAACACCTACCTGCTGCAGGATGAGGAGGGCCAGATCCAAGAGGCCCATAGCATCAGCGCCGGGCTCGATTACCCCGGTATCGGGCCTGAACACTCGTGGCTGCACGATATCGGACGCGTGGAATATGTGGCGATAACAGACGACGAGGCGTTGGCGGCATTCCAGCTGTTGACCCGCACCGAAGGCATCATCCCGGCGCTGGAACCGGCCCACGCTCTCGCGCATGTGGCCAAGATCGCGCCGAGCATGAGCGCCGACCAGATCGTGCTGATGAATTTATGCGGGCGTGGCGACAAGGACATCTTCTCGGTCGCCGAGCATCTTGGCGTGAAGCTGTGAGCCGGATCGCAGCGCGGTTCGCCCAACTTAAGACACAGGATCGCGGCGCGCTGATCCCATTTATCGAGGCTTGGGACCCGGATGCGGCAACGTCGATGGCGCTGCTGCGCGGCTTGCCCGGCGCAGGTGCCGACCTGATCGAGATCGGGTGCGCGTTCACCGATCCCATGGCGGACGGCCCGACCATCCAGGCGGCCGGCAAGCGCGCGCTCGCGGCGGGTGCCACGCTCGGGCGGACACTGGCGATGGTGCGGGAGTTCCGCCGTGAGGACGCTGCCACGCCGATCATCCTGATGGGCTACCTGAACCCTATCCTCTCCTACGGATCCGAACGATTCTGCGTTGATGCCGCGAGCGCCGGGGTCGATGGATTGATCGTGGTCGACCTTCCCAGCGAAGAGGCCGACCTGTTGCTGCCCCATGCGGCGTCCGTCGATATCGACATCATCCGGCTGGTAGCCCCGACGACCGACGCGGCCCGGCTGCCCAAGGTTCTCGATGGCAGCTCCGGCTTCGTCTATTACGTGTCCATCACAGGCATTACCGGCACGCGCAGCGCCAGCGCCGACGAGTTGGCGGCCGCCATCCCCCGCGTGCGCGCGGCAACCAACCTGCCCGTGGCGATCGGCTTCGGCGTGCGTTCACCGGAGCAGGCGGCACAGGCCGTACAGGTGGCCGACGCCGCTGTCGTCGCCTCCGTGTTGATCGAGACGCTTGCGGCCAGTCTCGACGCAGACGGTCGCGCCGGACCGGACACGGTGCGCAAGGTGCTGGATCAGGTGCGGGCCCTCGCCGATGGCGTGCGCGGCGCGCGGCTACGCGACCACGCGGCGTGAGTTGGCTAACGGAGTTCGTCCGACCGAAAATCCGCACGCTGCTGGGCCGCCGGGACGTGCCGGAAAACCTCTGGGTCCAGTGCCCGGGGTGCGAGCAGATGATGTTCCACACTGACCTGGAAAAGAACCTCAAGGTCTGCACCCATTGCGGCCATCACATGCGGGCATCCGTGACCGAACGCTTGGCCTGGACGTTCGACGTCGGGAACTCCACGCGCATCGAACTGCCCAAGGCTCCCGCCGATCCGCTGCGTTTCCGTGACAGCCAACGCTACACCGACCGGCTGAAGACCTCGCGCGAAAAGACCGGCCTCGACGACGCACTGGTCGTGGCACACGGTGTCATCGGCGGCCACAAGGCGGTGGTCGCGGTCATGGATTTCGAGTTCATGGGTGGCTCGATGGGTGCCGCCGTGGGCGAGGGCCTGCTGGCCGCGGCACGGCTCGCGGTGTTGCAGGAAGCGCCCTTGGTGGTCTTCACGGCCTCGGGCGGGGCCCGGATGCAGGAAGGCGCGGTCAGCCTGATGCAAATGCCGCGCACGGTAATTGCCACGCAGTTGGTGAAGGAAGCGAGGCTGCCGTTCATCGTGGTGCTCACCGACCCCACGACGGGCGGCGTGACCGCCAGCTTCACCATGCTGGGCGACATACAGATCGCCGAACCGGGTGCCCTGATCGGGTTCGCAGGCGCGCGCGTGATCGAGCAGACCGTCCGCGAGAAACTGCCGGAAGGGTTCCAGCGGGCTGAATATCTGCTGGCCCACGGCATTCTCGACATGGTGGTGAAGCGGACCGAGATGGCCGCAACCCTGGCGCGCGTCATTGGCTTGCTGCGGGTCAGCGACCTGGAAGCCGCCTGATTCCAATGGAAAGCCGCATCGAAGATACTATCGCGCGGCTGCACGGCCTTTATCCGAAGCTGATCGATCTCAGCCTGGAACGTCTGCAACGTGTGCTAGCGACCCTCGGCAACCCCGAGCGACATCTTCCGCCCGTGCTCCACGTGGCCGGCACGAACGGCAAGGGCAGCACCTGCGCTTTCCTACGCGCGATCGGCGAGGCGCAAGGGATGCGCGTCCATGTCTACACCTCGCCACATCTGGTGCGTTTCAACGAACGTATCCGGCTCGCAGGCGAACTGGTGTCCGATGCGGCCCTTGCCGACGCGCTGGCCGAAGTGGAGCGCGCCAATGCCGGCGGCGAGATCACGGTATTCGAAGTGCTGATGGCAGCCGCATTCGTACTGTTCGCCCGCGTGCCGGCCGATCTCTGCGTGCTCGAAGTGGGCCTCGGCGGGCGTGCCGACGCGACCAACGTCGTGCAGAATCCCGCCGCCTGCGCGATCACGTCCATCTCGCTCGATCATCGCGAGATGCTCGGAGACACGCTGGCTTTGATCGCGCGCGAGAAGGCCGGGATTATAAAGCCGGGGATACAAGTCGCGACCGGCGCGCAACCGGCCGATGTGCTGGAAGTGCTACAAAATCACGCCAATCGTGAAGGTGCCAGATTGTTGGCACGCGAACGGGACTGGACCGTTACGTCGGGCACGAATGGCTTCGTATTCTCCGACGGGGATGGCACGATCGCGCTGCCGTTGCCCTCGTTGCTGGGCGCCCACCAACTCGACAATGCCGGCATTGCCATCGCGACGTTCCGTGCCTCCCGCCTGGGGTGTTCGGACGATGCGTTCCGCCGCGGTGTCGCCACCGCCGAATGGCCCGCACGTATGCAGCGCCTCAGGGGCCACGTCGCCACGATGTTGCCGGCTACCTGGGAGGTCTGGCTTGACGGCGGCCATAATCCTGGCGCGGCGGTTATTCTTGCCGACCTGATGCGGAGCTGGTCGGACCGGCCGGTGCATCTGGTCGTGGGCATGAAGCAGGCCAAGGACACGGTCGAGTTCCTGCGTCCGTTGCTACCGCTTGCCGACACGGTTTGGGCGATCGCCGAGCCAGGCCAGCATCTGGCACTTCCCGTCGATGCCATCATTGCAGCATCCAACGGCATTGCCCGCCCCGGGCCGACCCTCGCGGCGGCGCTGCGCGGTATCAACGAGATCGGCACGCCCGGGCGGGTGCTGATCTGCGGCAGCTTGTATCTTGCGGGCGAGGTCCTGAAGCTAGACGACGGCCTGGGTCGCTGACCCACGCGCGAGCCGCATGATCTCGGCCATCCGGCGTACCACCTGCGGCAACCCCTCGAACACCGCCTGACCGATGATGAAGTGTCCGATATTCAGTTCCATAACTTCGGGGATAGCGGCGACAGGCCCAACGTTGTCGTAAGTAAGACCGTGCCCGGCATGGCATTCCAAGCCCAACGACACGGCCAGCCGCGCCCCTTCGACCAATCGCTCTAGTTCACCGGGCCTGCCGTGTGCGTATGCCCCAGTATGCAACTCGACCACAGCCGCGCCGATGTCGGCACTCGCCCGAAGCTGATCTGGATCGGGATCGACGAACATGGACACGCGTATGCCAGCGCTCGCCAGTGTCGCCACGATCGGACGAAGCGTGTGGTGTTGCCCAGCCACATCGAGCCCGCCTTCGGTGGTCACTTCGGCGCGCTTCTCCGGCACCACGCATGCCCCGTGCGGCTTCGTGGCAAGCGCGATTTCCATCATCTCCTTGGTCCCGGCCAACTCCAGGTTGAGCGGCGCCGTGATCCCGGCGCGAACCAGCACGAGGTCGGCATCGCGAATGTGCCGCCGGTCTTCGCGCAGATGAATGGTGATGCCGTCCGCTCCCGCTTCGATGGCCATCAGGGCCGCCGCCAACGGGTCTGGATGCGCGCCGCCACGTGCGTTTCGCAGCGTCGCGACATGGTCGATGTTGATGCCCAGTCTCAGATGGTTCACAGGCGGCTCCGGCTAAGGTCTGCGGCGAGATCGAGCGCCGCAATCAGGC
>JANXXW010000109.1 GCA_025350425.1 Rhodospirillales bacterium | reverse complement strand
GCCGCATCCTGATCCTGGCTTTGGCGCTGGCCGCGCCGGCCGGCGTTTCCAGCGCCCAAACGCCCAATCCGAGCGTTCCCGCCACCCAGGGCATCGGGCCCAGAGCAGCGCCGATAAGCCCGACGGCAAAGGCAGTGCCGGCCAAGCCCGACCTGCTCGACATCAACACCTCATCCGAAGCGGAACTGAGCGCGTTGCCCCAGATCGGACCGGTGCGGTCCAAGGCAATCATCGCCGGTCGGCCATACAAGTCGAAAGATCAGCTGGTTTCAAAGAACGTGCTGACCCAGCCGATCTACGACAAGATCAAGGGCAAGATCATTGCCAAGCAGTAAGCTGGGCCAAGCAGTAAGCTAGGCTAATCAGTAGGCTGAACGAAGCGCCCGCGGCAACCGCGGGCGCCTCATCAGGGCTCACATCCCACCCGGATAAACCGGCCCGCCGCCGCCCTCCGGGGGCACCCAGTTGATGTTTTGGGTCGGGTCCTTGATGTCGCACGTCTTGCAGTGGACGCAGTTCTGCGCGTTGATCTGCAGCCGCGGCGTGCCTTCCTCGGCACCGACGATCTCGTAGACCCCAGCGGGGCAGTAGCGCGTCTCGGGACTGCGATACTTCTCCCAGTTGACGCTGATGGCGCGCGCGGGGTCTCGCAGGTGCAGATGCCCCGGCTGGTTTTCCTCGTGGTTGGTGTTGCTGATGAACACCGAGGAGAGCTTGTCGAAGGTCAGCTTGCCGTCTGGCTTGGGATAGGCGATGCGCGGGGCGTCCTTGGCCAGCGTGAGCGTCTCGTGGTCGGCGTGCGGATGCGACAGTGTCCAGGGGGCGTGGCCCCGGAACACGTAGGTGTCGATCGCCGCGTTCACCATGCCGCCGAGCAGGCCGAACTTGGCGAAGCCGGGGCGGACGTTCCGCACCTCGCGCAGTTCGCTCCATACCCAACTGGCGCGCAGCCGGGTGTCATAGCTGGCCGGCTCGTTCGTTTCGGCGCCGATGGCCTCGTTGACCGCCTCGGCGGCGATCATGCCGGACTTCATGGCGGTGTGGGTGCCCTTGATCTTGGGCACGTTGAGGAAGCCGGCGGTATCGCCCACCAGGCAGCCGCCGGGGAAAGTGAGCTTGGGCAATGATTGGAACCCGCCCTCGCTCAGTGCCCGCGCGCCGTAATACAGCCGCTTGCCGCCCTCGAAATGCTTGCGCATGTGGGGATGCGTCTTCAGCCGCTGCATCTCGTCGAACGGCGACAGCCAGGGGTTGGTGTAATCGAGCCCGACGACGAAGCCGTATGACACCAGGTTGTTGCCCCAATGATACAGCCAGCTGCCGCCATAGGTGGCCTGATCGAGCGGCCAGCCGATCGAGTGCTCCACCAGGCCGGGCTGGTGCTGGGCCGCCGGGATTTCCCACAGCTCCTTGATGCCGAGAGCGTAGGTCTGTGGCGGACGGCCCTCGCGCAGGCCGAAGCGCTGGCTGGCCTGCTTGGTCAACGAACCGCGGCAGCCCTCCGCCAGCACGGTGAAGCGGGCGCGCAGCTCCATGCCGCGCGTGTGGTTGGGGCCGGGCTCACCGTCACGGTTGATGCCCATGTCGCCGGTGGCGATGCCGACCACGCGGCCTTCCTCCTCCAGCAACTCAGCGGCGGCGAAGCCTGGGTAGATCTCGACGCCCAACGCCTCGGCCTGCTGGGCCAGCCAGCGGCACACATCCCCGAGCGAGACAATGAAGTTGCCCTCGTTGTGCATCTGCGGCGGGGTAGGCAGCTTGTAGGCCCGGGTCTCGGTCAGATACATGAACTTGTCGGCCAGCGCCGGCGTGGTCATCGGTGCGCCGGTCTCGCGCCAGTCCGGCAACAATTCGGCCAGCGCACGGGTCTCGATCACGGCGCCGGACAGGATATGGGCACCGACCTCGCCACCCTTCTCGACCACACACACCGTGCGATCGGGGTCCAGCTGTTTCAGGCGGATGGCACAGGCGAGGCCGGAGGGACCGGCCCCCACAACCACCACATCGAACTCCATCATCTCGCGCGTCATCGTATCGGACATGTTTGCTCCAGCCCCCTGACATGGAGCGTGTCAGCACGTTATGGAGGGGGAAGGGTGCCGCGCAAAGTGGCCGCCTGTCGGAGCGGGCTCAATCATGGATGCGCTGGCGGCGTTGCGCCTGCAATTGGAGTGGGGAGCCGACGAGGCGCTGGAGGATGCGCCGGTCGATCGCTATGCCGCCACGACAGCTCCACCGCCGCCGGTGGAGCTTGTTCCCGCCACGCTGACACGCCCGCCGATCGTCGTGCCGCTGGTGGCGGTCCCTGTCGCTGTGGAGCGGGCGCGGGAGGCCGCCGCCGGGGCTATGACGCGGGAGGCGCTGCTGGACGCGCTGGCCCGCTTCGACGGCTGTGCCCTGGCCGAGACGGCCGGCAAGCTGGTGTTCGCGGACGGCAACCCTGGCGCGGGGCTGATGGTGGTCGGTGACTGCCCCGGCGACGAGGAGGACCGCGCCGGCATGCCCTTCGTGGGACCGGCCGGCCAGTTGCTCGATCGCATGTTCGCCAGCATCGGGCTGGACCGGGGCAGCTTCCTGGCCACCAACGTAATCCCGTGGCGACCTCCCGGCGGCCGTCCGCCGACGGAGATGGAGATCGCCATCTGTCTGCCGTTCCTGTTGCGCCATGTCGCACTGGTCGCACCCCGCCGGATGGTGCTGCTCGGCACCCTGGCCACACGCGCCATGCTCGGCGGCACCCTGGCGCTGTCGCGCGCGCGCGGGCGGTGGCACGCCATCGCAGTGCCTGGAATGGATGTGACGGTGCAGGCGCTGCCGATGGCCCACCCGCTCGGGCTGTTGAAGGCGCCGCGCGGCAAGCGCGAGGCATGGAGTGACCTGTTGCGGCTGCGCCAGGCGCTGGACGCGGATCGCCGTGAATCAGAAATCACGCCAACGTGATCACAACTGCGGGCTGGCCGGCCCCGTAGCAGGTCCGAAATCGGGGCTGTGCCGCATCTCGTGCACTTGCTTTTCCCCGCCAAGGCAATGTAGGCGGTGCGGATGCGAGGGATCGGAGTAGCGTTTTCCCGTCTCCCCGTGGCCCGGGTTTTCCTGGCCGGGGCGGCGATTTTAGCAGGCGCGTCCGCCTCAAAGGCAGATTCACAAACCAAACCGGGCCAGTCTCCAGCAGGCGCGGACGATTTCGCGATGGTGGTTCCGCGCCTGTCGCCGACCGGACGCGCAGGCATCACGCTGCCGCAGCCGCTGGCGCCAAGCGAGGCCGCGCGGCTGCGGCGGGTGTTCGAATACCAGCGCCATGGCCGCATCCCCGACGCTCTGCGCGAGACCGAACAATTGGACGGCGACCTCACCGTCGGCGGCATCCGCCTGGGCCAGGCAATGCTGGGCCACGTGCTCGCCGACCGGTATCTTGGCCGCTTCAGCAAGCCCGACGCGGAACAGCTGCAAGCCTGGCTCGACCGCTATGGCGACTTGCCGAGCGCGCCTGCGATCCACGCGCTGTTGCTCGCGCGCCTGCCACGCGGCATCGAACCGCCGGCGCCACCGGCCTCGGCCGGGTTGGCGACGGCCGCCGCACGCCGGCTGGCGCCGGTGCCGGAGGAAACGCCACCCGAAGACATGGCGATCGAACGCCATCCCACGCTCGACCGGTCCGTGTGGGAGGCCGCACGCTCACCCCGGCCGGACGCGGTGAACCGGGTGCTCGCGCGCACCAAGGGCCTGTCGCCCACCTATGCCGCCGTGCTGCGCGGGGAGGCCGGGCGCATCCTGTTCACTCTGAACCGTGACGCCGAAGCCTATGACGTCGCATCCGCCGGGGTGTCGGTCTGTGCCCACCCCGCGGATTGCCGCGAGGCGGCGCTGCCGGGCTACATCGCCGGGCTGGCGGCGTGGCGGATGGACCGGCCGGAACTGGCCCAACCGATGTTCGAGGCGGCCTGGCGGGCGGAACTGAATACCTCATCGCTGCGCGCAGCCGCCGCGTTCTGGGCCGCGCGAACCCATGTGCGCCTGCAGGACGCGGCCAATTATCGCCCCTGGATGCTGCGCGCGGCGGCCGAAACCCGCACCTTCCATGGCCTGATCGCCCGGCGCAGCCTCGGCTTCGGGTTCGGCCTCGACGGGCCGGACGGGGAGTTGCTGACGCCCGCCGACCTCGACGCGGTGGCCGCGACACCGGCCGGCCTCACCGCCTTCGCGCTGCTCCAGATCGGCGAGCCCGAGCGCGCCGAGGCGGAGCTTCGACGATTATGGCCAGCCGCGCAGAACGCCCCGGCACTGGCGCGCGCCATCATGCTGGTCGCGAGCGAGGCCGGCCTTTCCGATCTCGCGGCCCAGTTGGCGGATTTGCTTCAGACCTCGGACGGTCGCCCGCGTGGGGCCCGCCGCTTCTCCATTCCACGGCTGCGCCCGGACGGCGGCTTCAAGATCGACCCGTCGCTGGTGTATGGGCTGACCCGAACGGAATCGAACTTCGATCCCGACCTGGTGTCCCCAGCCGGCGCGCGCGGGCTGATGCAGATCATGCCGGAGACCGCTGGCTTCATCGTCGGCGGCTATAACGGCCCGGCAATCAGGGGCGCACGGCTCGACGATCCGCAATTCAACCTCGATCTCGGTCAGCGCTACGTGACATACCTCGCGGGGGTCGATCTCGTGAACAACGACCTCGTGCGGCTGCTCGCGAGCTACAATGCTGGGCCGGGCAGCCTCTCGCGATGGGGTGCCGCCATCAAGGACCACGGCGATCCGCTGCTGTTCATCGAGGCCATCCCAATCGATGAGACGCGGGCCTATGTCTCACGCGTGATGACATACATGTGGATCTACGCAGCAAGATTGCATTTGCCCACACCGAGTTTAGACGAACTCGCGTCCGGCGAGTGGCCACGCTATCATCCGTTGCGTCTGTTGTCCCAGACGCCGGTGGGACGCATCCACTGAGCCCAGGAGAGCGAACCGCATGGCCCGCATCGATGAAAGCCGTGCCTTTCTTCCCGTCAACATCGCCGTGCTCACCGTGTCCGACACACGCACCGCCGACAACGACACATCCGGCGATACGTTGGTATCGCGGATCGAGGCCGCCGGCCATCATGTGGTAACACGCGCGATCGAACAGGACGATGCCAACGCGATCGAGGTGTTGCTGCGACGCTGGATTGCCGATGCCGCGATCGATGTGGTGGTGACGACCGGCGGCACCGGCATCACCGGGCGCGATGTCACGCCAGAAGCGTTCGATCGTGTGCTGGACAAGAAGATCGAGGGCTTCGGGGAATTATTCCGGATGCTCAGCTACCAGAAGATCGGCACATCGACGATGCAGTCGCGTGCGATTGGCGGCGTGGCGTCGGGCACGTACATGTTCGCGCTGCCGGGCAGTCCGGGTGCAGTGAAGGATGCGTGGGACGACATTCTGGTGTGGCAACTCGACATTCGCCATCGTCCCTGCAACCTCGTGGAACTGATGCCGCGCCTACAGGAACATCTGCGCGTGGCTGCCGTACGGTAATTGCGTTAGCGTGATTGCCGTGCCTTGCGTTCGCGAAGATCAGCGCCGGTGTCGATGTCAGAGAGCTCGCGCAGCAACGCCACGCTACGTCCGTTGAAATTAACCAGCGTATCCGCGCGCGCCCACTCGCTTGACCAGCGCACGTTGGCGAACGGCGTGGCGGGCCGGCGCGGTGACATCGCGACCAGCCAGTAACCGCCGTCGCGCGCGGGGCCGAAGCAGGCCTGTGCGCGGCCGAGAAGTTTGAAGGCGCGTGCAACATCGTTGGCGCAGAGATCGGGAATGTCGCTGCCGACGATGGCGACGCGGCCACCGCGATTGCGCTTGAAGATGCGGCCCATGCGATGTTCGAGTGTGCCGCTGCCCTGTGCGATGCGCGGGATGCCACGCGGCCACATCGTGCCGCCGCTTGCAGTGTCTGGCGTGACCGCGAGCACGGTTTTGTATCGCCTGTCCGCACGCAGCACGCGCAATGTTTTCGCCAGCGTGGCCCGGTAGAAACGCAACGCCGCGCGGTCACCGATATCGCGTGCGAGGCGGCGCTTGACCGTGCCCAACTGGGGCAGGCGTGCGAACAAATAAACCGTGTCCCTCATCCGTACAGCCGGGCGATGCGGTGCGGCGGCACACCCAGGAAATACAGAGTGAGACACAGAAGATTACGCGCCGAACGGCGGAGCCAGCCGTCCCTTGCGTAGCGCGCAGCAGAGGTCAACGCGACTGCGTCGAGCGCCACGAGATTGCGGCGGCCGATGCGCCGCACGAGATCCACATCCTCCATCAAGGGCAATATGTTGATCCCCCCGACAGAGTCGAGGAACCGGCGTGAGATCAGCAATCCCTGGTCGCCATAAGGCAGCCCGAACATGCGGCACCGCCAGGCGACGATGCGTTCCAGCGTGCGTGCCTCGGGTGCGTCGCTGTCGAACGCCAGGCGGAAATAACCGGCCGTAGCCGGTGGGCCGCGCATGAGGCGGGAAGCTGCCTCGCGCCAGCCCGGTTGCAGCCGGGTGTCGGCGTGCAGCAGCAGCAACCATGCCCGATCGGCCAGCGCCACCCCGGCGGCGATCTGCACGCCACGGCCGCGTGGTGCCACGACCACACAGGCGCCCAGGTCCCGCGCCGCCTGCGCCGTGCCGTCGCCACTGCCGCCATCGGCCACGATGATCTGTCCCGCTCCGGCCACCGCCGCGAGCGTGGGGGCAAGCCATGCGCGGGCATTGAGGGCGGGGATCACAACGGAGAGATTGCGCAATTCGTTCTGTGAATGTTCTTGACCGACCATGTCTATCATATCATGGTTCGGGCCGAACGGAACGTGAACAGGCGGTTCGGCATGGAACAGTATCTCGACGGTGAGTTGGCGCGTGAGCTCGATCACGACGCGCTGCGCGCATTCGATACCACGGAGAACTTCGACGCGCCCGTGTCCCGCGTGCGGCCGCTGGCACGCCGGGGCCGGGGGGCCACGCTGAACCCGGCCAGCCGCTACGACGCGGCGATTGCAGCGCCGTTCGATGACGGGTGGGAGACGCTGAACGGCGATTTCACCGAACTGCCGCCGTTGCACACCACGTTGACGCGCGACGCTACGCGATCGGTCATCAGTTGGAATCAGAGCCCCGATATCGGCTTCGACCGTGCGGTGAACCCATACCGGGGGTGTGAGCATGGCTGCGTGTATTGCTATGCGCGGCCGACCCACGCCTATCTCGGCCATTCCCCCGGCCTCGATTTCGAGACCAAGCTGCTGTTCAAGCCAGAGGTCGCGGAGCTGCTGGAAAAGGAGTTGCGGAAAAAAGGTTACGTCGCGCGCACGCTGGCGCTGGGGTCCAACACAGACCCGTATCAGCCGGTGGAGCGCACGCTGAAGCTGACGCGGGCGGTGTTGCAGGTGCTGGACCGGTTCAACCACCCCGTCAGCATCGTCACCAAATCGGCCGGCGTGCTGCGCGACATCGACATCCTGCAATCGCTCGCCAAGCGCAACCTGGTGCGGGTCTACCTGTCGGTCACCACGCTCGACCCGGCGCTGGCGCGGGTGATGGAGCCG
This sequence comes from Rhodospirillales bacterium, assembly GCA_025350425.1. Taxonomy (GTDB): domain Bacteria; phylum Pseudomonadota; class Alphaproteobacteria; order Acetobacterales; family Acetobacteraceae; genus JANXTF01. The sequence goes on along the minus strand of JANXXW010000109.1, from coordinate 2,196 downwards.
CGTGCCGCGACCCCGGCGCGCCGGTTGCAGGCAATTGCCGAACTGGCCCAGGCGGGCGTGCCGGTGGCGGTGCTGGCGGCGCCGATGATACCCGGACTGAACGATTCGGAACTGGAGCGCATCCTGGAGGCGGCGGCCAAGGCGGGCGCGGGACTGGCCGGGTATGTGCTGCTGCGGATGCCGCTGGAGATCAAGCAGCTGTTTGAGGACTGGCTGCACACGCACTTCCCGGATCGGGCCCGCCACGTGCTGGAGTTGATCCGGCAGACCCGCGCGGGCGCGCTGAACGATTCCAAGTTCGGGCAGCGGTTCACCGGCACCGGCGTGTATGCCGATCTGCTGGCACGGCGGTTCAACCGCGCGGCGCGGCAGTGCGGTCTGGACAAGCACCCCGATCTCGATTGCGGCGCGTTCGCGGTGCTGGACAAGAAGCTGAAGGCGGGGATGGCGGAAGCGCAGATGTCGCTGTTCTGAGCTATGCCTTCTTTTCCCAGCCGCGCGCGGTCTGCTGCCAGTAGGTGAGAGCGTGGCCGGCGGCCTTGGCGGCACTCCAGCGCGCCCGCGCCGAGATCACTGCAGCCTCGTCGCTGCCGTCGAACAGATCGAACACGCGGGAGAAGGCATCGAGCCTCGCACTCGCCGCGCCGTCGAGCAGGAACAGAAAGCGCGCGCCGTTCGGGGCCGCGTCGTCGGTCGCGAGCAGGATTGGTTGCATGTCCGCGAGCTCGGCAGTGGCAATGCCGTGCGGCAGCCAGTCGGGGTCTGGACACAGCCTCAGCGCTGCGTCCAGGAGCCCCATCCGAGCCTCGTCGCCGCACACCACCAAGGCGCGCTCCCCGGCCGCCAGGGTGCGGCCCAGGAGCGCTGGGATGGCCTGATCCGGCCCGGTGCGCGTCAGGTGGTAGAAGCCGATCTCAGCCAAAAGCGGCTCAGCTTTCGTAGTGGTCGGCCACTAGGCGGTCCAGCAGGCGCACGCCGTAGGCGGTGGCACCCTTGGGGATACACGGCGCGTCCTTGCCGCTCCAGACCATGCCGGCGATGTCCAGATGCGCCCATTTCTTGCCGTTGACGAAGCGCTGGATGAACTGCGCGGCGCTGATGGCCCCACCCGGTCGGCCGCCGACGTGCTTCATGTCGGCGATCTCGGATTTCAGCGTCTTGTCGTAGGCCTCGTGGAGCGGCATCCGCCACAGCTTCTCACCGCTATCGGTGCCGGCGGCGAATAGCTGGGCCGCCAGCTCGTCATCGTTGCTGAACATGCCGCCATATTCGTGGCCGAGGCTGACGATAATGGCGCCGGTGAGCGTCGCGAGATCGATCATGCAGCGCGGCGCAAACTTCTCCTGGCAATACCAAAGCACGTCGGCCAGCACCATGCGGCCCTCGGCATCGGTGTTGATGATCTCGACCGTCTGGCCGGAGTAGGTCGTGACCACATCGCCGGGGCGCTGGGCCGTGCCGGAAGGCATGTTCTCGACCAAGCCGACGATGCCGATGGCGTCCACCTTGGCGTGGCGGCCCGCGAGAGCTGCCATCAGGCCGACCACGGCTCCGGCGCCGGCCATGTCCCACTTCATGTCTTCCATGCCGCCGGCCGCTTTGATGCTGATGCCGCCGGTATCGAAGGTGACGCCCTTGCCGATGAAGGCGATCGGGGCTGCGGCCTTCTTGCCCTTGCCTTTGCCCTTACCCTTCTCGCTGGCGCCGAGCCACTGCATGATCACCACGCGCGGTTCGTTGGCGCTGCCTTGCGACACGCCGAGCAATGCGCCGAAGCCGAGCTTGGCCAATTCCTTGGGGCCGAGCACCTCGACCTTGATGCCGAGCGCGGACAGCTCCTCGCAGCGTTCGGCCATCTCGGCGGGATTGAGGATGTTGGCGGGTTCGCTCACGAGATCGCGGGTGATGAACACGCCCTCGGCCACGGCGCGCAACGGCGAGAATGCCAGCTTGGCGGCGGCGGGTTCGGCGCACAGGAACACGAGCGAGGCGAGGCGCGGCTTGTCCTCGGCCTTCTCCTTGGTGCGGTAGCGGTCGAAGCGGTAGCAGCGCAGCGCGGCGCCCATGGCGAGCGAGGCGGTCTGGGCCGGCGTCAGGCTGGCGGCGACGCAGGCCCCCGTGTCGCGCTGCACGGCGCCCGCCGCGCGGCCGCCAGCCTCCTCGATGCCGTGCGCGGTCAGGTCGGCGATCTTGCCC
>JANXXW010000096.1 GCA_025350425.1 Rhodospirillales bacterium | reverse complement strand
CGCGACCCTCGCCGCGCACGACAGCTATACCTTGTTCTCCACGATCGGGGACCTGATCAAGACCGGCCCCACGCTGACCAACGTGAACGATGTTCGCGCCATCCTCATCGCCTGAAGGATACCTGATGCCCGCCCACATGAAGCTGCGCCGCCGCCGCCGCACCAAAATCATCGCCACCCTCGGACCAGCCAGCAACACGATGGAAGTGCTGGCCCGCCTGCACCAGACCGGCGCCGACGTGTTCCGCCTCAACTTCTCCCACGGTTCCCACGAGGACCACGCGGCGGCCATCCTCATGATCCGCGAGCTGGAACAGAAGTTCGATCGGCCCATCGGCATCCTGGCCGACGTGCAGGGCCCCAAGCTCCGAGTCGGCCGCTTCAGCGGCGGGCGGGTGCAGCTACAAACCGGCCAGCACTTCATTCTCGACCTCAACCCCACCCCTGGCGACGTCCGGCGCGTGAACCTGCCCCACCCCGAGATCATCAAGGCGGCCTCGATCGGCACCTCGCTGCTGCTTGACGACGGCAAATTGCGGCTGCGCGTGATCCGCGTGCGCGACGATCATCTGGAAACCGAGATCGTCGTCGGCGGCCCGCTATCGGACCGCAAGGGCGTCAATGTGCCAGACATGGTGCTGCCGATCCCGGCCCTGACCACCAAAGACCGCCTCGACCTCGACTTCGCCCTCGCCCGTGGCGTCGACTACATCGGCCTCTCCTTCGTGCAGCGCCCCGAGGACGTCGCGGAAGCAAAGGCCATCGCTGCCGGTCGTGCCTGGATCATGACCAAGATCGAGAAGCCGCAGGCCCTGGAGAACCTCGACGCCATTATCGCGCTGTCCGACGCCGTGATGGTCGCGCGCGGCGACCTCGGCGTCGAATTGCCGCCCGAGGAAGTTCCGCTCGCGCAGAAGCGCATCGTCCGCGTCGCCCGCCAGGCCGGCAAGCCGGTGGTGGTCGCGACCCAGATGCTGGAGAGCATGATCAGCGCTCCGTCCCCGACCCGTGCCGAGGCATCGGACGTAGCGACCGCCGTCTTCGATGGCGCCGACGCGGTGATGCTCTCAGCAGAGACCGCGGCCGGCCAATTTCCCTACGAGGCGGTCAACATCATGGATCGCATCATCGCCCGTGTGGAACAGGATTCTGGCTGGCGCGCCATCATCGAGGCCTCACGTCCCGGTCCCGAGCGCTCCGCCGCCGACGCTATCGCCGCTGCCGCACGACAAGTGGCCCACACCATCGGCGCTACCGCCATCGCCGCCTTCACCGCGTCGGGCAGCACAGCGCTCCGCGTCGCGCGCGAGCGTCCGGAAGCACCGATCGTCGGTCTCACACCATCGGAAAATACCGCCCGGCGTCTCGCGGTGGTTTGGGGCGTCCATGCCGTCGTGGCACCCGAGGCGCATTCGATGACAGACACCGTCACCAAGGCAGTTCGCGTTAGCCTTCAGGAAGGCTTCTGTGCCCGGGGCGAGGAAATAGTGGTTATTGCCGGAGTACCTTTCGGCCAACCCGGCACCACGAACGCGTTACGTGTTGCCACAGTAAAATAGTAAGGCTCTCAGGGTGGAAGACGCGACGTCTTCCACCCTGCAGGATAAACTAGCCTGCGGCAGCAACCGCCCGCTTCGCCATCACTGTGATCAGATGCGCGCGATATTCGGCGCCCGCATGGATGTCGCTGTTCAGATCATCCGACGGCGTCTTGATGTTAGCCACCGCATCCGGTGACCAGTTGGCCGTCAGCGCCGCTTCCATTTCGGTCTGGCGGAACACGCCGCCCTGGCCCGCGCCGGTGATCGCCACGCGCACGCCCTTCGGTCCCCTGGCCACGAATACCCCGACCATGGCGTAACGCGACGCCGGGTTGCGGAACTTCATGTAGTGCGCCTTCTCCGGGATCGGGAACTCGACCGCCGTGATCAGCTCGTCCGGCTCCAACGCCGTCGTGAACATGCCCTGGAAGAAATCGTCTGCCTCGATCGAGCGGCGGTCGGTCTTGATGGTGGCACCCAGTGCCAGCACGGCCGCCGTGTAGCAGGCGGACGGATCGTTGTTGGCCAACGAGCCGCCGATCGTGCCGCGATGACGGACTTGATTGTCACCGATCTGCGCCGCGAGATCGACCAGCCCCGGTATCGCCTTCTTGGCTGCCTCGGAATGCGACACATCCCAATGCGTGGTCATGCCGGCGATCGTCACCGTGGTCGCCGTCACCGTGATGCCGCTCAGGCCGAGCTTGCTGAGATCGACGATCATGGTCGGCTTGTTCAAACGCTGCTTCAGCACCGGGATGAAGGTCTGGCCACCGGCCAGCGCCTTGGCCTCGGGATCGGCGCCCAACGCCTTCACGGCATCGGCGACGGTAGTGGGCTTCTGATAAGCGAAATCGTACATCGTGCTCTCCGTTACTCAGCCGCCATTGGGAGGCGGTTGGATTGTAGAATGGCCCAGATTTTCTGCGAACTCGCGGGCATGTCGATGTGGC
>JANXXW010000092.1 GCA_025350425.1 Rhodospirillales bacterium | reverse complement strand
GGATGCTGACGGGCGCGCGGCTGCCGGCCTTCCCGACCGCGATGACCCAGGATCGCACGACGGTCACGATGCAGGTCCGCTCCGTGCTTCAGTGGGACAACGACGAGTTGCTTTAAATGATACAGTATATCATATACTGACCTGAGCATACTGTTCTGGGGAACTCCGGTGAAGAAACGCGCTCTGCTGGCTGCACTGGCTTCAATCCTGGCGTATCCCGCCATGGCCCAGACTCCGCCTCCTGGTTTGAACATCGTGGCGGCCGAGAATTTCTACGGGGACGTGGCGACACAGCTCGCCGGGCCGGACGCAAAGGTCACCAGTGTCCTCAGCAATCCGGATCAGGATCCTCATCTGTTCGAGGCCAGCCCGTCGGTTGCACGTTCGCTCTCTCAGGCGCGCATCGTCATCTACAACGGTGCCGACTACGATCCCTGGATGGCGAAGCTGCTGAAGGCGGCGAAGGGAACGAATCGCCGAGTGATCGTGGTCGCCGACCTCGTGCACAAGAAAGCCGGGGACAACCCGCACCTTTGGTACGACCCGGCAAACATGGCCGCAGCCGCACAATCGCTGTCGGCGGCCTTTGTCGCCGCAGATCCAGCGGGCAAGGCGAGTTACGAGCAACGTCTCCAGTCATTCACCGACAGCCTGAAGCCGCTGGAGGCCAAGGTCGCGGCAATGCGTGCGAAATACTCTGGATTTCAGGTGACGGCGACGGAGCCGGTGTTCGGTTACATGGCCTCGGCGCTGGGGCTGAAAATGCGCAACGAGCGATTTCAGCTGGCAGTGATGAACAGCACAGAGCCGCGCGCATCGGATGTCGCGGCCTTCGAGGGCGACCTTCGGAAGCACACCGTCCGCGTGTTCATCTACAACAGCCAGGCATCCGACCCGGCGGCGAAGCGGCTGCTCGATATCGCCACGAAGGCTGGCATACCCGTCATCGGCGTGACCGAGACGGAACCCGCCGGGCAGACCTATCAGACCTGGATGACGGCGCAGCTCGACGCGCTTGACGCGGCATTGGCAAAACCCGTCCCTTGAACGCAATCGCGTTTCATCACGTCACGCTCACTCTGGGCGGTCGCGATATCCTTTCGGAGGTGGATCTTGCCATCCCCGAAAACGCATTCATCGGCGTGCTCGGACCGAACGGCGCCGGGAAGACGACGATGATGCGCGCGATCCTCGGCCTGCTCCGTCCAGCCGCCGGGATCATTGACGTCCTGGGTGCACCGGCTACTCGCGGAAATGCTTCGGTTGGTTACATGCCGCAGACCCGGGGTATCGCTTCCACCGCTGGACTGTGCGGATGGGATTTTGTTGCGGCGGCTGTCGACGGGCATCGTTGGGGCCTGCCTATCCTTGACGCCGCCGGGCGGCGCGACGTGCAGCGGGTGCTTGATCTCGTCGGTGCGTCCGACCTCGCTCGGCGCCCCCTCGGCGAGATGTCCGGCGGCGAGCGCCAGAGACTGCTCCTCGCGCAGTCCCTGCTCGGGAGCCCGCGTCTCCTGCTCCTCGACGAGCCGCTGATCAGCCTGGACCCCCGCTACCAGCGGGCCATGGTCGAGCTTATCAGCAGTTTGCAGAGGGAACTCGGCCTGACCGTGCTGTTCAGCGCGCACGAGCTGAATCCTCTGCTCGGCGCGCTCGATCAGGTTCTCTACCTCGGCGGGGGACATGCCGCCCTGGGAACCGTCGACGAGGTCATCACCGGCCCAGTGCTATCCCGCCTCTACGGATCTGATATCGAGGTGGTGCATCTGAACGGACGGATCTTCGTGATGTCGGGCGCACACGAGATCGAACGAGACGACCATCAGCATGACCATGGCCACGGCCATGGGGACGGGCACACCCACCATGTTTGAATTCGACTTCATGCAGAACGCATTCATGGCGGCGACGATCGTTGCCATCGTCTCGGGTTCGGTTGGCTATTTCCTTGTGCTCCGGGGGCAGACCTTCGCTGGCCACGCCCTCTCTCATATCGGCTTCACCGGAGCGACGGGTGCGGTGCTGATCGGCCTCTCACCGCTCTGGGGACTGGTGCTGATGACCGTGCTGGGCGGGATCGGCATGGGCCTGCTCGGCGACCAGTTACAGAAACGCGATGTCGCGATCGGCGTCGTACTATCGGTATCCCTCGGGTTCGGGTTGCTGTTCCTGCATTTCTTCACAGCGTATGCGACGCAGGCGACCGCATTGCTGTTTGGCAACGTGCTCGGCGTTGACGAGCCGACGCTTTGGACGCTGCTTGGCCTCGGTGCGGTCAGCCTGATGGGGCTGGCCATCATCGCCCGTCCACTGCTCTTCGCCAGCCTTCAACCGGAGCTGGCCGAGGCACGCGGCCTGTCACTCCGGTTGATCTCCGTGGCATTCCTCGCAGTGGCTGCGCTGGCGGTGGCCGAGTGCGCCCAGATCGTCGGCGTCCTGCTGGTCTTCACGTTGATGGTGGGTCCCGCAGCCGCAGCCCAGCGGCTCACGACCCGCCTCAGCCCGGGTATGGCGCTGTCCGTGGCGCTGGCC
>JANXXW010000045.1 GCA_025350425.1 Rhodospirillales bacterium | reverse complement strand
TGCTGCTGTCGGGCACGACGGTCACATGGGCGCATCATTCTCTTCTGGTCGGCGACCGGCGTGGATTGATTGCGGGCCTTGGGCTGACTGTGCTGCTCGGGTTGAGCTTTACTGCTTTCCAGGCAGTCGAGTATTCCGACGCGCCTTTCAAGTTGTATGGCGGTGGGATCTACCCGGCGGTATTCTTCCTGGCGACCGGCTTCCATGGTTTTCACGTCATCATCGGGACGCTGTTCCTTCTTGTCTGTTGGTTCCGCGCGCGCGGTGACCAGTTTACGCCGCAACGCCATTTCGGGTTCGAGGCTGCGGCTTGGTATTGGCACTTCGTGGACGTGGTTTGGCTGTTCCTGTTCATTGCGGTGTATTGGTGGGGCCAGGGCGTTCCCATCGCCGAGTAAGCCATCCTGTCGCCGAATAATCCTGTCGCCGCGACACGGCAATCGAGCGCCCGGAGCCTGCTGGTTCCGGGCCTCAGCACTCTCCTCATGCTCGCGGTCCTGATAGGGCTTGGAGTTTGGCAGCTTGAGCGCCGTGCGTGGAAATTAGGGCTGCTTGCGGAGTTTGCCCGCTCCGAGTCGGAACCGGCCGTACCACTCGCCAACGATCCGCGGCCATTCATGAAGGTGCACGTCGAAGGGCGTTTGCGTGATGATCTCGCGGCCACCTATGGCGCTGACGTGCGGGAGACCAAAACCGGTTCGGTGCTCGGAGAGCAGCTTCTGGTTCCCCTGGAGCGCGTTGGCGCGGTGCCTATCATGGTCGATCGCGGGTGGGTTCCCGGTAATCTGCGGCCGGCCTCCAAGCCGGGAATCGTCTCGATCGATGGCTATGTCCGGCCACCCGATCATCCCGGTTGGTTCTCCCCCACCGACGATCCTGTAAAGCGGCAGTTCTACACTCTCGATCCCGCACGGATCGGACTGGCCCTCGGCCTGCCGACGGTCGCTCCCTTTACCCTGGTGGCCCTTGGTCCACACGGGGTGCCGGACCCGGCCGAGACGCTTCCCCGGCCGCCGAACGACCATCTTTCCTATGCGATCACCTGGTTCGGATTGGCGGTGACCTTGTTGGTGATATTCACCGCGTACGTCCGGCGCTCCCTAAGCGGCACGGCGCGTTGATTTCGGCTCGCGTCCAGTCGATCCAGGTCGGCGCGGTGGCTCCGCTCGGCCGGAACGCAATCCCCAGTGGATACGTAAAAAGTGTCGTATCTGGCCCGGTGAAAGTCGGTCCACTCGGCATCGTGGGCGACGCACAGGCTGATCTTCGGGTGCATGGCGGTCTGGAGAAGGCGGTGTATGGCTATGGCGAGCCAGCCTACGCCAAGTGGTTTGCCGAATATCCGCAGCACGCGGCGCGACTTACGCCGGGCGCGCTGGGTGAAAACCTTACCTTCTCGGATTGGAGCGAGACGGATGTCTGCATCGGGGACGTTGTCGCCGTCGGCTCGGCCGAGTTGTGTGTGACGCAGCCGCGCGAGCCTTGCTTCAAGCTTGCGCTCGCGTTCGATGACAGCCGGATGCCGATCACGCTACGCCGCCTTGGACTCAGTGGCTGGTATTACAGCGTGGCGCGGCCCGGCACGATCACGCCTGGCGATATCGCCACGCTCGTTGATCGACCCAATCCGACTTGGCCGATCTCCCGCTTGTTCGCTTTGGTTGGGCGGAAATCCGGCGCCGCCGAAGAAATGCGGGAACTCCTCGAGCTTCCGGGCCTTGCCGCCCGTTGGCGGCGCATCGCGCGTGAAAGCCTCAAGCAGCGCGACCTGCTCTAGCCGTCTTTACTCACGGAGGCTCCATGACCGCCTACATCCGCCTTGAACACCGCTTCGCCCGCCTCTCCGCACTTGGCGACGCTAGCGGTATCCTCGGCTGGGACCAGCAGACAACCATGCCGCTTGGTGCCTCTGACCGGCGCGCTGAGCAGTTGGCGACACTGGCTGTTTTGTCCCACGAGATACTCACCGCACCCGAGACCGGCGATCTTCTCGGCACAGCCGAGCAAGGCGCCGCGGAACTGGAGACGTGGCAGCAGGCCAACCTGCGGGAAATGCGGCGCGACCATGCCCACGCGACCGCACTTCCCGCCGATCTCGTGGAGGCCCGCTCGAAAGCCGGCTCTCGGTGTGAGATGGCTTGGCGGCAGGCACGCGCCGATGCCGATTTCAACGCGGTCGCGCCGCTGTTGTCCGAGGTACTTGTGGTCGAACGGGCGGTCGGGGAGGCGAAGGGCGCTGCACTCGGCCTGTCGCCCTACGATGCCTTGCTCGACGGCTACGACCCCGGAATGCGCCAAGCGCGCATCGATCCGATGTTCGCCGATCTTCGCGCCGAGCTTCCTGGACTACTGGCCGAAGTCCTCGATTGCCAAGCCGCGAATGGCCCTGTCTTGCGGCTCGACGGTCCGTTTCCCACCGATATCCAGAAGGCCATCGGCCAGCGGCTCATGGGTGTGGTTGGTTTCGACGCGTCGCGCGGACGGCCCGACATCAGCACCCATCCGTTCTGCGGTGGCGCCACCGACGACGTGCGGATCACCACCCGTTACGACGAGGCGAATTTCTCCACCGCCCTGATGGGCGTGCTGCACGAAAGCGGCCATGCGCTGTACGAACAAGGCCGCCCCCGCGATTGGCTCAGCCAGCCCGTAAGCTGCGCCCGCGGCATGACGATGCATGAAAGCCAATCCCTCATCTTCGAGATGCAGGCTTGCCGCAGCCGACCCTTCATCGCCTATCTCGCCCCGCTGGTGCGTGAGGCGTTCGGCCGCTCCGGTCCGGCGTGGGAGGCGGAGAATATCTTCTGCGCGTACACCCATGTCGAACCCGGCTTTATCCGGGTCGATGCGGACGAAGTGACGTATCCCGCCCACATCCTGCTCCGCTACGGAATGGAAACGGCGTTGATCGCCGGGGATATGGAGGTGGCCGATATTCCCGGCGCCTGGAATGACGGCATGAAGGAACTGCTCGGCCTTGATGTGCCCAATGCTCGCCTTGGCTGCCTTCAGGATATTCACTGGCACGGTGGCAGCTTTGGCTATTTTCCCACCTATACCCTTGGCGCCATGGCCGCCGCCCAGTTGTTCGCCGCCGCGCGGGAATCCGAGCCCGAGTTGATGGAGGCTATCGGCCAGGGCGATTTCGTCCCGATGCTGAGATGGCTCCGAACCCACGTCCATTCCAAGGGCAGCCTTCTGACGACAGACGAATTATTGCGGGAGGCTACCGGCGCCCCGCTCGACAGCGTCGTCTATCGCGCCCATTTACGGACTCGATACCTCGGGTAGGCATGGGAACTGCTTGACACAAGGGAGTCTATAGGCTTATCTTCCTTGTATGTCGATCTCGGATTTTACCTCCCTCGCCGGCCGGTTCGCCCAGATCATCGACGATCTGTGCCATGCGGTGCCGAAGTTCATCGCGCAGGATCGCACCGCCGGGCCGCTCATCATTCTGATTTTCAACCACCTACGCCGCCTGGGCAGGCAGTTCGCGGGACTGGCGGCACGCACGCAGGCGGGCACTCTGCCAGCTCCGCGACGCCGTTCGACGGTACTCCGGGTGGGATTGACGCGCGCGCCAGGGCTGTTGCCGACTGGGTTTGCTTGGTTGGGCAATTTGATGCCGGAGACGCGGGTGTATGGCTGCCGTCTCCAGCAGCTCGTGCTGAACGACCCGGAGATGGCTGCGCTGATCGCGGCGTGCCCGCAGGCTGGGCGCATCGTCCGCTCGATCCTCTGGATGACCACGCAGCGGCCCGTTCCCGCCATCCTTCGCGTGTCCCGGCCCAGGCTTGCGTCAGCTTCTTCACGCCCCGTGAGGAAGGGGCCAGGAGAGGAATTGCTTCGTCAGAAGGCCAAGGGATCACGACGCCTGGATAAACCTGCGCCACTCCCAAGGGGAGGAGGCCAAGCCCAAGTGGCTGTTCCTTCATTGAAGGAAATCAGGTTCTGGTCCCAGCCGCGTGGAAAGCTTCGGTCCACCGCCGGGCCGCTCCAGAAGAGATGAGCCTCAGGGCGGGAGCCTATCTGGTCGGGCGGGGCGGGGTCTGCGTGTAGTCGTAGAAGCCGCGCTGCGCCTTGCGACCGAGCCACCCGGCCTCGACATACTTCACCAGAAGCGGGCAGGGACGGTATTTACTATCCGACAGGCCCTCATACAGCACCTGCATGATCGAGAGGCAGGTGTCCAATCCGATGAAATCCGCCAGTTCCAGCGGTCCCATGGGATGGTTGGCGCCCAGCTTCAGCGCGGTGTCGATGCCCGACACGGTGCCGACGCCTTCGTACAAGGCATAGACGGCCTCGTTGATCATCGGCACCAGGATACGGTTGACGATGAAAGCCGGGAAATCCTCGCTGACCGCCGTGGTCTTGTGCAGCCGTAGCGCCAGGGCCTGGGTCGCTTGGAAGGTTGGTTCGTCGGTGGCGATCCCGCGGATCACTTCGACCAGCTTCATCACCGGGACCGGGTTCATGAAGTGCATGCCGATGAACTTCTCGGCGCGATCCGTGCTGGCGCCGAGGCGTGTGATCGAGATGGACGAGGTGTTGGAGGCGATCATGCAGGAAGGTTTGAGGTGGGGTGTCAGAACCTTGTAGATTGCCCGCTTCACCTCCTCCTTCTCGGTCGCAGCCTCGATCACCATGTCGCAGTCGCCGAACGAGGCGTAATCGCTGCTGGTCGTGATCCGCGCCAACGCGGCGTCCTTGTCCTGCGAGGATATGAGATCCTTGCTGACCTGACGATCGAGGTTGCGCTCCATGCTCGCCATGGCCTTCGCCAGCGCATCCGCCTTTACGTCCAGCAGGACCACCGGCAGGCCCGCCAACGCGCAGACGTGGCTGATACCGTTGCCCATCTGGCCCGCGCCGATTACGCCGATCCGTTGAATCACATGGCTCTGCGACAGCGCCTCGGCTTCAAGAGAGGCGGGCAGAACCGCTATGTTCATCCAACGCGCTCCAGTTCGGCTTTGAGTTCAGGCAGCGCGCTGAACAGGTCTGCCACAAGCCCGTAATCGGCCACCTGGAAGATCGGCGCCTCCTCGTCCTTGTTGATGGCGACGATCACCTTGCTGTCCTTCATGCCGGCGAGATGCTGGATCGCGCCGGAGATACCGACTGCGACATACAGGTCCGGCGCCACGATCTTGCCGGTTTGACCCACCTGATAGTCGTTGGGCACGAATCCCGCGTCCACCGCAGCGCGCGATGCGCCAACCGCGGCCCCGAGCATATCGGCGATCGGCTCCAGCAACGAGAAGTTGGAGCCGTTCTGCATCCCACGCCCGCCTGAGATGACCACCCGCGCTGCCGTCAGCTCCGGGCGTTCGGACTTCGATAGTTCCGCCGATATGAAGCGTGAGATGCCGGGATCGGCCACCGCTGCGATATCCTCTATGACAGCGTTGCCGCCTTCGGATTCAACCGGATCGAACGAGGCCGCGCGCACGGTGATGACCTTCGTCGTGTCCGAGCTTTTTACCGTGGCGAGAGCGTTGCCGGCGTAAATCGGCCGCACGAAGGTGTCGGCGTCGATCACCTCGGAAATGTCGCTGATGGGTTGCACGTCGAGCAGTGCCGCCACGCGTGGCATCACGTTCTTGCCGATGGCGCTGGATGCCGCGAACAAATGGTCGTGGTGCCCGGCCATCTGCACCAGCAACGCCGCCAGCGGCTCGGCCATCGCATGGGCATAGACGGCGTGGTCAGCCTTATGGACCTTGCCGACGCCGGGAATCCGGGCGGCAGCCTGGGCCGCTGCGTCGATACCTTCGCCGGCTACGAGGACATGCACTTCACCCAGCTTCAGGGCGGCCGCAATCGCGCTGCGGGAAGGCTGCTTGATAAGGCCGTTCTCGTGGTCGAGCAGGACAAGTGCGGTCATCGTCAGATCACCTTTGCTTCGGTTTTCAGTTTGGCCACGAGTTCGGCGACGGTCCTGACTTTGACTCCCGCTACCCGCTTCGGGGGTTCGGTCACTTTCAGGAAGATGAGGCGAGGCGCCGGATCGACGCCGAGGTCGGCGGGCTTGACGTTCTCGATCGGCTTCTTGCGCGCCTTCATGATGTTCGGCAGCGATGCATAGCGCGGCTCGTTCAGGCGCAAATCGGTGGTGACGATCGCCGGCAAATCGATCGAGACCGTCTCCAACCCGCCATCGACCTCGCGTACTACAGTGGCGGTGTCGCCTTCGATGGTGATCTTGCTGGCGAAGGTGCCTTGCGACCAGCCAAGCAGGGCGGCCAGCATCTGGCCCGTCGCGTTCATGTCATCGTCGATGGCCTGCTTGCCCATCAGGATGAGCCGAGGCTCCTCCTTGCGGGCGATCGCGGCCAGCATCTTGGCGACCGCCAGCGGCTGTAGGGCCACGTCCGTCTCGACCAGAATCCCCCGGTCCGCACCCATCGCAAGCGCGGTTCGGATAGTTTCGGCGCATTGCGGAACGCCCATGGAGATGGCGACGATCTCGGTGGCGACGCCCTTTTCCTTCAGGCGCACGGCCTCCTCGATGGCAATCTCATCAAAGGGATTCATCGACATTTTAACGCCGGCGGTTTCGATCCCGGTGCCGTCCGACTTTACCCGGACCTTGACGTTGTAATCGACAACCCGCTTGACGGGGACCAGGATTTTCATGGCGAGCGTGCCGTTCCCTTGTTGACCGGGCATGCTACCCGGATGGCGAACAAAACAGGGTTGTTCGCACGTGCAATATTAGGGGTATCTACCGGTCCGCGCGGCGCACTGTCAAACAAGGCCAGACCTACCGCGAAATGCTCAGCAACAGCATGAACAGCACCAACGTGACGCCCTGAAGGACGACCCGCCACCGCATCAGGCGATTGGACCGCAGTGGGTCCGTCGCGTCCTTCCCGAGTCCCAAGATGCCCGCAAACAGCATCCCGAGCGTCGCGAGCATGCCCAGGGCGACCAATATCGTGAGAATCGTCTTCATGACCTTTATTAAGGATGCTCGCGACGATTTGCATCCCTGAGCCGCAAGGTTGACACCGCCGGGGCGCTAATGGTTCCGCTGCGGCATGATCCGCATCCTCATGGCAGTCCTGTTGCTCGCGACCTCGGCCGGTGGCGCCCGCGCGCAGCTTGGCGGTTTTCTGCAGACCCGTCCGGCCACTCCGCCCGCCCATGCCGCAATCGCGCCTGCTCCCAGCGCCATCACGCCGGATCAGGCCCGACAGGCGCTCGACATGCTGCAGGACGACGCCAAGCGGGCGGCGTTCGTGGCCACCTTGCAGACCATCGCCAAGGCCGCGCCGGCCGCCGGCACCCCGGCCTCCACGACGGCGACCGAAGCACCAAAGCCCGCCACCAGCGCGCTGCCGACGCCGTTATTGCCGGACAGCCTCGGCGCTGACATTCTCATCACCGCCGAACAGCGAATCACCACGTTGTCGGCCGACGTGCTGACCATGGTCCGCGCGGTGACGGACTTTCCGTTGCTGGCGCATTGGCTGGCGCACTTCGCGACTGACCCGGCGGCTCAGGCGGCGCTGATGGATGCGGCGTTGAAGCTGCTGGTCGTGATGGCGTGCGCGCTGGGGGTCGAGCGGCTGCTCGTCATGGCGCTCCGCCGCCCGGCCGGCGCGCTCGAGGCCCACGCCCCATGCGGTAACACGGTGTCGGGTGAGCCGCCTTCCGGCAAACCTGACCTGGAGGCAGACGAGCCGGTCGAACCCGCCAAGCGGCGGCGTCGGCCGTCGCCGCTGGCGCTGCTGCGTCGCTTGCCGTTCGTTTTCGCCTCCCTCGGGCTGAACCTGCTTCCCGTGTTGGCGGTCGCGGCGGTCGGATATGCGTTGCTCGGCACAGGGCTCGCCGAGCAATCCACCACGCGCCTGGTCATCCTCGCGGTGCTCAACGCCTACGTCCTGCTGCGCGTGGTGACGTCCGTGACCCGCGCGATGGTGTCGCCAGACAGCGCCCGGATGCGGATGCTTCACCTGTCGGACGAGGATGCCGCCTACACGCTGCGCTGGGTCCGCCGGATCGCGTCGGTCGCGATCTTCGGTTACGCCGGGATCGAGGTGGCGCTCCTGTTCGGCCTGTATCAGTTGTCGCACGACGCTTTGCTGAAGCTGGTGATGCTTGTTGTCCACGTTATGCTGGTCATCGTCGTGATCCAGAAACGGGACGCGGTGGCCGACCGGCTGAGGGCGCCCAAGAAGAGCACCGGCCTGATCTCGGTGCTGCGTAACCGCGCGGCCGAGACATGGCATGTCATGGCTATCTTCTACATCGTCGCCTTGTGGCTGGTCTGGGCGTTCGAAGTGCCAAACGGCTTCTCCCGCCTGCTGCACTTCTTCCTCTCGACCTTTCTCATTATCATCGCGTGCCGGCTTGCGGCCATTGCCCTGCTCAGCGGCGTTGACCGCACGCTGCGGATCAAGCCCGCGATTTCGGCCCGCTATCCGGGGCTTGAGGCACGTGCCCAAAGCTATCACCCCATCGCCAGGGCAGTCGTCATTGCGCTGGTGACGGCGGTCGCTACCGTGTTGCTGTTCGAGTCCTGGGGGATCGACGCCCTGTCCTGGTTTCAATTCGGCGCCCTCGGTGGCCGGCTGGTTTCGGCGCTGTCGGTGATGGGCGTCACGATCCTGCTGTCGCTGCTGGTATGGGAACTGTCCAACGCCGGCATCCAGCGCCATCTGGAACGGCTGGACCGTGGCGCGCAGATCGCCAAATCCGCCCGGCTCCGAACCCTGCTGCCGATGCTGCGGACCACGCTGCTGGTGCTGATCCTCGTGGTCGCCGGGTTGATGGTGCTCAGCGAGATCGGCGTTAACATCGCGCCGCTGCTGGCTGGCGCCAGCGTGATCGGAATCGCCGTGGGCTTTGGCTCGCAGAAGCTGGTGCAGGACATCATCACCGGCCTTTTCCTGCTGCTGGAAAACACCATGCAGGTGGGTGACGTGGTGACTCTTGGAGGGCTCACGGGGACAGTGGAGAACCTATCGGTCCGGACCATCCGGCTGCGGGCACAGGACGGATCGGTCCATATTGTGCCGTTCAGCGCCGTCACGACGGTCACCAATATGACCCGCGATTTCAGCTATGCGGTGCTCGATATCAGCGTGGGACTGAACGAGGAACCGGACCATATCGTGGAGATATTACGCGGTGTCGCGAGTGACATGCGCGCGGACGTGAAGTGGGAGGCAAGCTTGCGTGACGACCTCGATGTGCTCGGCGTGGAGAAATTTATCGATACCGCGTGGGTGCTGCGCGTCCGCATCAAGACCCTGCCCGCACAGCGCTGGTCGGTTGGCCGCGAGTTGAACCGACGCGTCAAGTATCGCTTCGACGAACTCGCCATCGAAAGCCCGATGACGAGCTATCGCGTGTTGAGCGCCGTCCCGGCCCCGCCGCCACAGATGGGCGAGACCGCTCCAGTCGCGATCGCTTCGGCCGCGATCGGGAGCCACGCATGAACGCGATCGAGCCGATCCTGTCCGATACCCTGCGCGACGACGGGTTTGCCTTCCTGCACGCGGGCGAAAGTCGCGCATGGTTGGAGAGCAGCGGTGGCCTCGGGGACTGGAAGGACTTTGCCGCCAGTTGGGACGGGATGCCGCTCGACACCTATATGGCCGATGGCGGGAAGTACCGCCGCCGCCGCCACGCGGTGTTCAAGGCGACCGCGACGGACGCCGAAATGGTGCGCCAGCCAGATCAGCCGCATTTCCAGACGTTGAACTACAACGCGCTGAACGGCGGCGTGGAGCGCTGGTTCGAGCCGATGACGGCAGCGGTTGCAGCCAGCGATACATTGGGCACCATCCTCGCGGCCACACGCGAGTTGTTCGACAGCCTGGCACCCGGTGCAGACTGGCATATCGAGTTGCACCAGTTTCGCATCGAGGCCAACGCCAGCACGTTGGGACAACCGACACCGGAAGGAACCCACCGCGACGGCGTTGATTTCGTGCTGGTGCTGTTGATCTCCCGCGAGAACATCGCCAGCGGCACCACCACCATTCACGGCAGCGAGCACGCAGAACTGGGCAGCTTCACGCTGACCGAGCCGCTCGATGCCGCGCTGGTGGACGACCATCGGGTATCGCACGGCGTAACTGCCGTCCAACCGCTCGATCCGCATCACCCGGCGCACCGGGATGTGCTCGTGGTGACGTATCGCCGTCTCGGCGCGGCCTAGGGCCCGCGCCTCGACTTTCAGTCGAGATTGCTGCTCCCGCGTCCCACCATCGCCAGCAACTCGCGTCGGGTCTCGGGATCGTGCCGAAAGACGCCGAGCATACGGCTGGTGACGAGCGAGGTGCCCGGCTTGTGGACGCCGCGCGTGACCATGCAGTGGTGGGAGGCCTCGATGATCACCGCCGTGCCGCGTGGTTGCAGCACGTCGTTGATGGTGTTGGCGATCTGCGCAGTGAGCTTCTCCTGGATCTGCAACCTCTTGGAGTAGGCATCGACTACGCGGGCCAGCTTGCTGATGCCCACCACGCGGCGATGCGGCAGATAGGCGACGTGGGCGCGTCCAACGATCGGCGCCATGTGGTGCTCGCAACAGCTCTCGACGCGGATATCCCGCAACAGCACGATCTCGTCGTAGCCCTCGACTTCGTCAAAGGTCCGCTCCAGCAGCGCCACGGGATCAACGTGATACCCGGCGAAATATTCTTGGTAGGACCGTACGACGCGTGCGGGTGTGTCGCGCAGACCTTCGCGCGTCGGGTCGTCGCAGGCCCACCGCAGCAGCGTGCGGACGGCGGCCTCTGCATCCTCGCGCGATGGCCGTTCCGCCATCGTGTCGATTGGGCTGATCTCGACGGGGCCGCCGGGCTGGGGTGGTCTGGAAGCCGCGATGTTCACGCAAAATATCCTTCACTCAATTTGAGTGACATGGTGCGTGTTGCGTCGAAAGTCAGTGCACGCGGCCGTCCTGGTGCGGGCTGTCCAGACTAAACGCTGGAATAGCTACGTCGAATTCCTCGCCGCTGTCGGGCGCGATCATGTGATACTTGCCCACCATGAAGCCCGATGGCGTTTCGAGCGGGGTTCCGGAGGTGTATTCGAAGTTCTCTCCCGGCTCCAGAGTCGGCTGCTCGCCGACCACGCCGGGGCCATGCACCTTCTGGGTGAAGCCGCGCGCATCCGTCACGTCCCACGACCGGCGCAGCAGCTGCACGGTTTGGCGGCCGACGTTGGCGATGGTGATACGGTAGGCCCAGACGAAACGCTTCTCGTCTGGGTCCGATTGATCTTCCAGGAAGAAGGCGCGCACGGTCACGCGCACCCCGTTCGTGGTCAAAGCGTATTCGGGCACCTTGGCCATGTTACTCTGCCGCCTGCCGTAACGTCTGGAGTTCCCCCAACCCACGCAACAGATCGTCCTTCAGGTCCTCGATATCCTCGAGTCCGACGGAAAACCGGATCACGCCATCGGTGATGCCCAGGCGTGCGCGTTCCTCGGCACCGATGCGGTAATGCGTCGTGGTTGCGGGATGCGTCGCGAGCGACTTGGAATCACCGAGATTGTTGGAGACGCGCACCACGCGCATTGCGTTCATCAACCGGAACGCGGCTTGCTTCGGGGACAAGGTAGGCGTGCCCGCCACTTCGAACGCTACCAATGTGCCACCGCCGGTCATCTGGCGGGCGGCGAGTTCATGCTGCGGGTGGTCGGGGCGGGTCGGGTACCAGACCCGCGCGATCTCCGGTCGGTCCGCCAGGAAACCGGCGAGCGTCTCGGCCGAACGGCACGCGGCATCGACCCGGAGTGCCAGCGTCTCCAATCCTTTCAGGAGCAGCCATGCGTTGAACGCGGACATCGATGGCCCGGTGTTGCGGATGAAGGGCTGTAGCACCTCGTCCACCCATTTCTGGCGGCCCAGCACCGCGCCGCCCAGCACGCGACCCTGGCCGTCGATGTGCTTGGTGCAGGAATACACCACCACGTCGGCGCCCAGTTCGAAAGGCTTTTGCAGCAGCGGGGTCGCGAACACATTGTCCACCACCACCAAGGCACCCGCCGCGTGCGCCAGATCGGCCACGGCCCGGATGTCTACAAGTTCGAGCATCGGGTTGGACGGCGTTTCGAGCAGTACGAGCTGCGCCGGGGTCGAAAGTGCCGTGCGCCATTGGTCGAGGTCCGCCCCGTCCACGAACTCGCTCACGATGCCGTAGCGCGGCAGCAGGGTGGAGACGATCCAGTGGCATGAGCCGAACAATGCGCGCGATGCCACCACCCGGTCACCGGTCTTGAGGTGCGCCAGCATGGAGGCGTGGACGGCCGCCATGCCGGTGGCCGTGGTGCGGCAGGCCTCGGCTCCCTCGACCAGCGCCAGGCGTCGCTCCAGCATCGAGATGGTGGGATTGCCGAAGCGCGAATACTGGTAGTGCTCGACGGTGCCGGCGAATGTGGCCTCGGCCTGTTCGGCGCTGTCGTACACGAAACCCGAGGTGAGGAACAAAGCCTCGCTGGTCTCGCTGAACTGAGTGCGCTCGATTCCGCCCTGCACGAGCAGGGTGGCGGGGCGAAACTTGGATACTGACGACATTAAAAGGCCCTTTCGCGATGGGCCGGCCGTGGGTGCAGCCCTCGGCCGCGCATCGGCGCACGGTCGTGGCTGGCCTCTTTAGCGCGCTTGTTTAACCTCGCCGCAATCCGGCCGGACAAATCACGAGGGCGCCGCTTGCACAGTGCAGCGTATCATTAGGAAACGCGCATTGCGTCGTCAATTGCCGCTTTCTATAATGCCTTATGCGTGACTTCGGTCGCGGGTGTAGTTCAATGGTAGAACGGCAGCTTCCCAAGCTGCATACGAGGGTTCGATTCCCTTCACCCGCTCCAGCGCGCCCTGCGGACTGCGAACCGAGTGTATGGAAGCGGCGCCTTCAAGATCTCGCAGGATTGGCCAGTCCGGCCGGTTTTCATTGCGGCAGGCGTTGGCGAGTTTGGACAGAGCATCCCGCCTGGCCGTGAGTTCACCAATCCTGGCATCCAGTTCCGCCATCTGGCGCAGGCGGAATAAAGCTGCACCGCGCGATCTCGTCGCCAAAATGATCCTGCACCACTAGCAAGCCAAAATCGGCGCGATGCGGGCTTGGCAGGCGACGCATCCGGCGCAGTAACCTTGTCTTAATACCTTTGCACGAAAATGGGACCGGTCTCGTGGACAGAAGGTCCGCTCCGATTTCTGCCCGCTTCGCGATCCCTGGGACGCGCGGTACGCGGCTGCCGAGGAGCTTTCCTGGTGTTCGACACTCTCACCCCCACCCTGACGCGGCGTCGTGCGCTTGTTTCCGGGGCCGCCATCATCGCCGCTTCCGCCGGTGCGGCGCGCGCACTGCCGGTTCCACCCAATGACCGCCACGAGTGGGAGGCGTTCAAGCTGCGCTTCGTGGACCCGAGCGGGCGGGTGGTTGATACCGGCAATGGTGGCTGCTCGCACACCGAGGGGCAGGGGTGGGGGATGCTGTTCGCGGTCGCATTCGACGATCCCGTCACGTTCGACCTCCTGCTCAACTGGACGTCGCGCCATCTCCGACGCGGCTATGACAGGCTGCACAGCTGGCGTTATCAGCCGAATGCGGCGATCCCCGTTGCTGACCAGAACAACGCGTCCGACGGGGATATCTCGATCGCGACCGCATTGTGGCGCGCCCATCGCCGTTGGAACCGGCCGGATTATGCCAGCGCAGCCAGCGCTATAGCCCGGGATATCCTGAGCCTGCTGGTCACCACGGCCGGGCCGCGCACCGTGCTACTGCCCGGGGTCGAGGGGTTCACGTTCCGCGACAGCGTCACGGTCAATCCGTCCTACTACGCGTTTCCGATGCTGGCGGAACTGGCCGACGCGGCGCCTTCGCCGCTCTGGGTGAGGCTGATCGACGACGGGCAGGCTTTGATCGATGAGGGACGGTTCGGCCAATGGCACCTGCCGCCCGACTGGCTGCGGGTCTCGCGCGTCGACGGCGCGCTGGCTCCGCACCCGCATTGGCCGGCCCGGTTCTCCTTCGATGCGATCCGGGTACCGCTATGGCTGGCCTGGGGCGGGCACAGCGATGCCCGCGCAAGCGAGGCGTTCGTGTCGTTTTGGCGTTTCGGGCATGCCGCCCCGCGAGCCTGGGTCGATTTGGACACCAACATGGTCGCCCCCTACGCGGCGCCCGCCGGGATGTTGGCGATCGGCCACGTGGCGACGGCACGCGCGCTTTCTCTCGCTGGCGCCGCGATGCCGGATACCTTTCCAACGTTACAGATCGCAAACGACTATTACTCCGCCGCCCTGATTCTGCTATCACGCTTAGCGTGGCGCGAAGGCGGGGTCGCGTGACCGCCGCTT
Source organism: Rhodospirillales bacterium (assembly GCA_025350425.1). Lineage (GTDB taxonomy): Bacteria > Pseudomonadota > Alphaproteobacteria > Acetobacterales > Acetobacteraceae > JANXTF01. The sequence goes on along the minus strand of JANXXW010000045.1, from coordinate 20,646 downwards.
TGCCGTCGTAAAATATGCTGTTGTAAGGGTATTTCATTGAGCGACTGCAATCCCACCGATGTGGACAAGGCGCTGGCCGCGATCGGCGCCACACCGATCCGATACCGCAGCTTCGGCAAGCAGCAATTGCGGACCGTCGCCGCATACGTCGCCACGCCGGCCATCCTCGACGATACCGTCTACGACCCGTTCGCGCCGCAGGCGGTGGTGCATGTGATGGACGATACGCAGCCAGACGTGCTGCTTCCTGCCAATGCACCGATCCCGATAGCGCCCGTGATCCCCTTGATGGATCTGAGCGAAGCCACGCCGTCGCCGCTTCTTCCCGCCACCGATCCCCCTCTGCATGTCGCCCTGACGCGCGCGGCGCTGGAACTGACGCGCGTGTCGCCGGAACCGAAGCCCGAACGCGCGCCTCTCCAAGCCGCTTCGCTCCGCGACGTTCCAGCCAAGGATGCTAGGGCCGTGACGAGCCCCATATCCATCGTGGCGGCGATCCTCGCCTCGCCTTTCGTTGCTTGCGTAACGGCGGCGCCGGCCGGCATTTCCACTCAGTCCGTCGCGCCCTCGCTGCCCAGCCTCGGAACACGAATTGCCGCCCGGGAAACCATCCCGGCCGAAGCGCCCCGGTCCGATTTGGGGCCGTTTTCGATCGGCGACATGTTCCGGGTTCTCAATGGGAGGTCGGTGGCCGATCTTTCCGCGCGCGAAGGTGTCCACGAAGCGGGGTAGCTGTCCCGGCGACCGTCCCACCACGGCTAATCGCCACAAAGCGTGATAATTACGCAACAGTGTTACCGCGAAGTGTAGCGGCAGGTAACTGTTAGCTTTTTGGGTTCGTAAACGTACACTGCAACTAGTAGATGGCGTGGTGATAATTTACTAATTAAGAAGATTTTATCGCGGAAAAGTGATTCTTATCTCAGAAGCTTTTTTTGGCCGTCGATAGTGTCCGCAACGGGAAGCGGCGCAGACGTCACGGAAACACATGCGCACGGAGAATCGTTGATGAGTACGACCGCTACCGAGCGGGAAGAGGCCCGGCTCAGTGGGTCTCGATCGCGCATGAGCCTTGGAAGCCGGTTTCTGGACGCGTTCATCGCACTCGCGGGGATGGGGCTGGTGGTCGCGGTGGCGACAGTGCCATTGCGGCCTCGGGAACAGGCTATCTTTGCTGCCGGCGCGGCCATCGCGTTCTTGATCATCAACCGCTTCAAGGGCAAGGGCGTCACCTTGTTCCTCGTGGCGCTCTCGCTGTCCGTGTCGCTGCGCTATATGTATTGGCGTCTTACCGAGACGCTCGACTTCCCGTCGGTCACTGAATATGTGTTCGGTATTGGGCTGGTGCTCGCCGAACTTTACGCCATCATCGTGCTCGTACTCGGTTACGTCCAGACCATCTGGCCGCTCGATCGCAAGCCGATGCCGCTCCCCGATAATGTCGATCTTTGGCCGACGGTAGACGTGTATATCCCCACTTACAACGAGCCGATGACCGTGGTGCGCGGGACCGTGCTCGCCGCCTTGGCGATCGATTGGCCACCTGAGAAGATACGCGTATGGCTGCTGGACGACGGTCGGCGCGAGGAGTTCCGCCAGTTCGCTGAGGATTGTGGCTGTGGTTACATTACGCGCCGCATCAACGAGCACGCTAAGGCTGGAAACCTCAACCACGCCATGGGCCTGACCGACGCTGAGTATATCTGCGTGTTCGACTGCGACCACATCCCGACCCGGGCCTTCCTCCAGATGACGATGGGCTGGCTGGTGGCCGAGCCAAATATGGCCATGGTGCAGACTCCTCACTATTTCTACTCGCCCGATCCGTTCCAGCGAAATCTGACTGCCGGCACGCGCGTGCCGCCGGAAGGCAACCTGTTCTATGGGCTGGTTCAGGACGGCAACGATTATTGGAACGCCTGCTTCTTCTGCGGCTCCTGCGCCGTGATCCGGCGCGCGGCCCTCGACGAAATCAATGGTTTCGCGATCGAGACCGTCACCGAGGACGCGCATACGATGCTGAAGCTGCATAGGCGTGGCTGGGACAGCGCCTATTTGAAGCTACCGCTCGCCGGTGGCCTCGCGACCGAGCGGTTGATGCTCCATATCGGCCAGCGCGTCCGCTGGGCGCGCGGCATGATCCAGATCCTGCGGATCGACAATCCTTTGTTCGGTCGGGGGCTGACCGTCGGCCAGCGCATCTGCTACCTCCAGGCGACCGCGCACTTCCTATTTGCCATCCCCCGCCTCGTGTTCCTGACTGCGCCGCTCGCATATCTGTTGCTGTTCCAAAACAGCATAGCGGCTTCCCCGCTGGCGATCACGGCCTATGCGCTGCCACACATCTTCCACTCGATCGCCACCAACTCCCGCGTGCAACGCAACTGGCGGCATTCGTTCTGGAGCGAGATCTACGAGACGGTGCTGGCGCTGTTTCTGGTGCGCGTGATCCTGGCCACGCTGCTCTCTCCCGGACGGGGTAAATTCAACGTGACAGCCAAGGGGGGCCTGCTGGAAAACGGCTTCTTCGACCTTGGCGCGGTATACCCCAACCTGATCCTCACCTTCTTCCTGATCGCAGGTGTGATCCGGGGTATGGTTGGCCTGATCTTCGGGACCAACGACACACTGACGTTCCAGGCGCTCCTGCTGAACACCATCTGGGCCTCCATCAGCCTGCTGATCGTGATGGCCGCCCTGGCGGTCGGTCGGGAGACCCGCCAAATTCGCACCCGGGCCCGCATCAGCGCCACCGTGCCGATCGAAATCCACTTGCCGGACGGGCGCATCGCCACTGGCGTGACCCGCGACATGTCCCAAGGCGGCAGCAACGTCACGGCGACGCGGCCAGCCATGGTGGAGGACGGGGCCGACGTGCAGATCGTGTTCAAACAGGGCGACGAGACGATACTGGTTCCCGCTCGCGTCCTGAGATGGGACGAGAAATCGTTGCAGGTACGGTGGCAGCCTACGACCATCGAGGAAGAGGCGTGCGTGGTAAGAGCCGTGTTCGGACGCGCGGACGCCTGGACCGATTGGTCGGCGTTTCCGGTCGATCGCCCCGTGGGCAGCCTTTGGCGTGTTGTCGTGTCCATCCGAGGGTTGTTCCGTCCCCGCGACCGGACCCCGGTGCGTCCTTTGACGCCGGACTCTGGCGAGGGCACCGCTCCCACCATGCGTCCGGTGCTGTCGGGGCCGAACCGTGCGATGGCCGGATCGGCCCTTGGAGCCGTTTTTCTACTTTGCATGTCGTGGCACGCGGCCGCTCAGCCAGCGCCGCGTGGCCCGACATTCGTTCGCCCGATTCCGCAACCCGTCCCCACGCTGCAGGCGGGATTGCAGCCTGGCACTAAGTTCGACCTTTCGCAGTCTGCCCAACCAGTGGCGCCACCGTCCCCGGCGTTCTCGCCGGGCACGCAAACCGGCGCCGTGCAAACAAGTGCGTCGCCACCAGTGGGCGCCGCCCCGGCGGTGCCAATCGTTCCGGCCTCCGCCGCCGATGGAGCCGCGAGCGATTCGGTGGATACCCCTCGCCTGGGCGTTCGCCATGTCACCTACAACCTGCGCCAGCTCGGGGCCGCGGGTCCGCTTGCGCTGCGGGGAACCAGCGAACTACAGGGCGTGGAATTCGGTATCCGCGCGGACGAGGTGGTGACCGGGGCGCAGCTCAGCGTTACGGGGGCGGCCTCGCCCGCGCTGATCCCCGAGTTCAGCAACGTGACCGTCACGATGAATGAGCAGTATGTCGGCACGATCCCGATCACGCGCGATCAGCCGAACTTCAATCAGGAGATGACGGTCAGTCCCGTGTTCTTCCAGGACAACAACCGGCTCAACTTCCGCTTTACCGGCCGCTACACCCCGGAATGCAACGATCCACTGAGCGGGCTGCTTTGGGCCACGATCTATGACAGCTCGACGCTCACGCTCACGCTGGAACGGCTGCCGCCCAACCGTGACCTCGCGCGGCTCCCGTTGCCCTTCTTCGACACTCATGAGAAGCAACTGCTGAACCTGCCCTTCGTCATGACTGTATCCCCGGGCAACGAAGCGCTGAAAGCCGCCGCGATCACCGCGTCATGGTTCGGACAGCAGGCTACGTTCCGAGGCGCCACGTACCCATTGCTTTCGGAGCCGCCGCAGCAGGGCAACGCTGTGATGGTCGTGGTCGCGGGGGAGGGGCGCGCGCCCAGCTTCCTGCCGACCATCAACGGGCCGACCCTGGCCATCATACCAAATCCAAACGACCGCCTCTCCTCGATCTTGCTGATCGCGGGGCGCAACGGCGAGGAAGCCGTCGCCGCCGCGACCGTGCTGACCGTCGGCAGCCGGGCTTTGGGCACTGGCATCGCAGTCGTACAGCCAGCCGATGTTCCGGTGCGTGTCGCCTACGATGCGCCAAGCTGGATTGCCACCAACCGCGCCGTGAAGTTCGGCGAGATGGTCGATGCCTCGGACCTGCAGGTCTATGGCTATGTCGGCCTGTTGCATGTGCCATTCCGCACGGCGCCGGATTTCTACACCTGGCGAAACCGCGCCTTCCCGATGAACGTGAAGTATCGCGGTCCGCCGGGTCCGATCATCGATGTCGCCCCATCGCGCATGGATGTGGGTATCAACGGCGTCTATCTCGACAGCTTCTCGATGGCCCCGATCGAGCGCCGGGACAGCTGGTTCAGCCGGTTGTTCGATTTCGGCGTCACCCAGCCGGACGCGCATGTCGATCTCCCCCAGTACGATGTGTTCGGCGCCAACGACGCGCAATTCTTCTTCGACGCGCGGCCGCTGCAGCGGGGAGATTGCGCGGCGATCCCAAACGACCTGCGCATGTCCATCGACCCGGACAGCACGCTCGATCTGAGCCGGGGCTACAGGTTTGCCGAAATGCCCAACCTCGCGTTTTTCGTGAACTCGGGCTTTCCCTTCACCCGCATGGCAGATCTTTCCCGCACTGCCGTCGTGTTGCCGGACCGGCCGAGCGGCGTCGAACTCACCGCCTTTCTCAACCTGATGGGCCGCTTCGGCTCGCTCACCGGATACCCGGTGCTGCGCGTAGCGATCGTTCGGCCCGATGCGGTGAACACGGTCGCTGATCGCGACCTGCTGCTGATGGGCACCGTGCAGCGTCTTCAGGGAGCGGCGGAATTGCTGCGAAGCTCCGCCGTCCGGCTGAGTGGAAACCGGCTGCAACTGACACTCCCCAGCGCCTTCGACACGACGGTCGCCCGTTTGTTCGGCGACCGCCAGGATGTCGATCGCCAGCGCGCGTTTTCCGGGTTGACGGCGAATGTCGATACGAACACGGCGATCCTGGTCGGGTCCGAAAGCCCGTTGTCGGGTGGCCGCTCCCTGGTCGCCCTGCTGGCAGGCTCTCCCCAGGTGTTGGAGACGATGGTTTCGACGCTGCGCGACACCGAACAGGCGCCGCTGCTTCAAGGCGACCTGGCAATCATGACTGCGAACAAGGTGACCAGCTACCGCGTCGGCGCGAGCTACACGGTCGGCTCGCTGCCATTCTGGCTGTATCCGAGCTGGGTGCTGCGCGATCAGCCTTACGCGATCGTCATCCTCATGCTGATCGGCTGCGCGTTGCTTGGCTTCGCGCTCTACTGGGCGTTACGCCGCCGTGCCAATGGTCGAATGGCTGTCCGTGACTTGGAGCGCTAAGGGGTATGACCGTGAATAAGATCGATCGTGTCCTCAGATTCGAAACTCGCTTGGGCGCAAGGCGCGCCACATCGCATCGCCAGAACCTGATGATGGCGACGTTGCTGGTGCCGCTGGGCGCCACGGTCATGCTGGCCGCGACAAAGACGCTGCTGCGCCACACCCGAGCCGAAGCCCCGATGCTTGTCGAGACCGCGTCGTTCCCCACCGCGCCGGTGTCTGACGCGGGCGCCAAGCCGGTGGTCCCGGCCCGTGTGGCGCTCAGGCCGACGGGAACTCGAGTGGCGCTGGCGCCCGCGCTGACGTTGGGTGAAGCCATCGCGCCTGTGCCGCCACAGGTCGTCCGGTCGCTCGCCTTTGACGAGTCCAGTCGCGCAAGGGCGATGAACGAAGCCCGGCTGCGCCGCGATCCCACCGACATCGACGCACGCTCGGCGTTGATTGTGGCAGCACTCGCCGCCGGTCAGATCGAGCGCGCCCACACGATGGCGCGGCAAGCCCTGCATGAAAGCCCCAATGAGCCGAGGGCCTGGATCGTGTCGGCGCGGCTGGCCAAAGCGGAAGGCAATGCCGAGCTTGCGCGTCATGAACTCACCCGGGCACGCGATCTGCGGATGCAGCAGCTCGGCTATTCCGACAACGGCGACGACGACAGCACGCTTCCGGCGGTCACGCTGGCTCCGGGTGGAGAGCAGTACCAAGGCCGGGCCATCCCCAACCAGCCGCGTTGGACCCCGCCGGGTTCGCAGTTCGCGCAGGCCGACATCGATCTCGCGGAGCCTCCAAGCCTTCATCCCACAACCCCGTTCGGCTCCCCCACGCCGTTGGCTCCCCTGCGGACTGCGACCGGTGCTAGGCTGGACACGGGGCCGACCGACCTTTCGCCACCGACTGCCATGGACAGCGGCGACCGCGTGCCGGTCACGCCAGCGCGACGTATGGTCGAGGCCACGGCTCCAGCCGAGATGACAGCTGGCGGCCAGTCGGGCCTCGCCGCCAGCGCCGGCAATCCATTTCGTGTGGCGCAGATTGGTGGCCTATCGAGTGGAGACAGCCTCGCTCCCGCTGGTGGAAGCGGTATCGTCGATCCCATGACGCAGCAGATCGACCGCGAAATCGCCGTTCTGAACGGACAGATCGATCCGGCGGTCCAGGCGGGCTTCGGCTTCCGGGTTCGTTCGGGCTCTGCAGGTCTGAGCCAGCTTACCGATCTTTCCGCCCCGCTTGAGGGCGAGTTCTCACCCGGTGGCTATGGCCGGCTGAAGGTTTCGGTGACTCCGACCTTCCTCATGGCCGGCAAGTTAGGTGCGGGTAACGCCAACCAGCAGCAATTCGGCACCGGCGCGTTCGGAGGAACCACGGTCGGGAACCAGACCGCGCAAGGGACCGCACTGAACGTAGGTTACGCATTCGATGACGTGTCCACCGATGTCGGTTCGACCCCACTCGGCTTTCCAATCGCCAACGTGGTTGGCGGCGTGCAATGGGCGCCCAAGCTCAGCGACAATATTGGGCTTCGCATCATCGGCGAGCGCCGTGCCATCACGGATAGCGTGCTGTCCTTTGCCGGCGCGCGGGACGCGGCCACCGGAACAGATTGGGGCGGCGTCACCCGGACCCGCGGCCGGATCAACCTCGAAGCCAACATGGGGCAGACGAACTTCTATGTTGGCGCGGGCGGCGGCGTGCTGACCGGAACCCATGTCCAGCGCAACAGCGAGATCGAGGCCGGAGCCGGCATGTCCACGCCGGTCTACAAGACCGATACGCAGGAAGTCCGGATCGGCCTCGACTTCGCGTATCTCGGCTACGATAAGAACCTCGGCTCGTTCACGCTGGGCCAGGGCGGCTATTTCAGCCCGCAGCAATTCTTCGCGGCGGTCGTGCCGATCACCTATCGAGAGAAGGTTTCCGAGGACCTGAGCTACGAGGTGGGAGGCAGCGTTGGCATACAGAACGTGCGCTCGAGATCTTCGCTGTATTATCCGATAAACCCCGATCTCCAGGCCAATCTGGTGGCACAGATCAGCAACCCAGGTTCAGCCTTGTTTGGCGGGAGCGCGATCCACAGCGCTTCCCACACCACTGGGATCGCGGGTGGCGCCCATGCCTTGATCGATTATCGTGTCACGCCCAGCCTGCATGTCGGCGGCAAGGTCGCGGTCGAGCATGTCGGGGACTACACGGAAGGGAGCGGCCTCGTGTATGCCCGTTACACCTTCAATCAATCTGGACGGGTGCAGTGAACGACGCTAGCGAGACGGTGATGTGGCGTGCCTTCCTGCGCGCGATGGTCGACCAAATCGATGGCGATAGCGGTGTCCCGGCGCGTGACGCTCTTTTGCGCGGCATCGGGCGACGCATGGCCGCAACCAATCCGCTGCCCCTGGCCACCGACACGCAAGCGTTGACCATGGAAATGAACGACCGCCTTGCGGGCTGGCATTGGGGCGGCGTCAAGCTACACCTGAGCGAAACCGAACGTGTGTTGGTCATTACGCACACCGGGCTACCCTGGATCGGCGGTACGGGCGAGCCGCCTGGCACCTGGCTCGCGGCGGTGCTGGAAGGGTTGTATGAGACGTGGCTGAACGCTCTGCCGAACGCAGATCAAAGCCTGACCACCAGGCGCTTCCGGACCACGAGTGAATACGTGGTGCTGAAATACGGGCAGGCCTAGCTTTCCCGCTCCGCACACGAAGCCGAATGATCTGGTAGCCGGCGCGCCTAGACCTGTCTGAAGACCCGGGCAGCGCCACGCACGCATCGCTGCGATACCGGGGTGGCGCGTTGCCGCATCAGCAGCCGGGGTGCAGCGGCATGAACTCTGCCATCTTGCCGTTCATGACGAAGTCGCCAAAATCCATCGCCAGATCGTCGGCGACGCCATTTTGCCAGTAACGCATTCCCACTTCGTAATCCGGCTGTTGGGAGGTGTCCTTGCGATCGAAGAATGCGACATGCACGCGTCCGCTCGGGAGTTCCGCCAGAGTCGGCCAGCGATTGGCCTGCGGCCCGTTCCAACTGGTGACGACGATCGAACTGTTCTGCGCCCCGTCCACGCTAGTGCCGTCGAACAACGGGATTGCCAGGAACTTCTTGCCAGCCTCGGCTGCGGCGATGATCGCGGCGGTGTGGCCCATGGGAAACAATGTGCCTGCCGGTAGGTCGTGGGTGCTGTCGGCGGGCACGTTGTAATGGACCGTGCCGGCCTCGCCGACCGCCGGCAAATTCGCCTCTCCCGACACTTGGCTGGTCACCGCCGTGTCGGTGGTTTGCTTGGTCTGGAAGCGCAGGCGCAGGCCGTCCTTGGCTTCCCACGTGGTATAGTCGGACACCATCTTGATATCCTGGCCATCGCGGTTTGTGATCGTCATGTCGAGCCGCTGGCGTGTGGCCCAGCCGTCGCAGGAATCCAGCACCTCGTAGGCCATGGTCCCGGTAGCATTGGCGATATCGCCTTTGGAGGAGGCCATGGTCAGCGTGTACAGCGCCCGGTGCGCCGCAAGCTCCGTGGCGGTTGCGGCGTCCAAGCCGGTCGGTCGCAGCAACGCCGCACACAACAGGGCAGGCAGGGCGATCTTGGTTGCGATGGATTGGGCTCTCGGTAGGCGCATGCACACGGTCTCCTGATAACGGTAGAAAGATAGGGTTCTCATGCGGCAGTGCAAAACGAAAAGCCGCGAGCCCATCGCCGAATGCTACCGCGTGATGAGCGTTCCGCCGTACAGGACGGCCCCCGTCGGCTGGCCCGTGGGTGAACCGCCTTGTGGTTCGAGGCTTACCAGGAGTTGCGCGCCGTCGGCGAGGCCCGGAACCGCCAGCCGCCGTCCGGTGGCGAGCAGCAAGCCGAGCGAGGTGACCGTCGTGGCACCCTTCGGCAACAGCCAAAGCTCCAAATCCCGGCCGGTCGGCACTGGCGCCGGGCTCACCGAGGTTAGTGTCACGTAGCCATCACCACGCGCCTCGGCGATAAATGCCGGAGCCGGCGCCCCGGCAACGCCGAGCGCCGCCAGCCTTGGCGGGGCCTCGTTCCGCGGCAGATAGGCAATGGCGGCGAACACGGCGGCGAGGGCCAGCGCGGCCGCCGTGGTGGCGCGCCAAAAACGCGTGCCCCGAGGCTCCGGGCGGTAGCCGGTTGGTGGGGCAGGAGACTGCGCGGCGTCGAGCGATCGCTCGATCCGGTCCCAGATCATGGGGGGAGCGGCAACCGGGGGCACCAGTTCGGCCAGGGGGGCAAACCGCGACTCCCAATCGCCGATTGCCCGCGCCAGTATGGGATCGATCTCCGCCCGTCGACGCACGGACGCAGCTTCATTTTCGTCGAGCATGCCCAGCACATATTCGCCGGCAAGCACCGAAAGCTCGTCCGGGGCGTCGCTCACGTGCCTTCCAGACAGGTGCGAAGCGCCTGAAGACTGCGGCGGATCCAGCTTTTTACCGTGCCGAGCGGCATTTGGACGCGGTCCGCTACCTCGGAATGCGAGAGACCGTCCACGAACGCCATCACGATCAGCCGCCGTCGATCCTCGGCCAGTTCCGACAGGCACGCATGGAGCGCACGGGCTTCGCGTCCCTGCGAAAGTTGGCTCAGGGCATCCGGCTCCGGATCGACCCGTTCCGGCATACCCTCACTGGATACCTCCCGGCCACGGCGGCGCACGATATCGAGCGCCCGGTAGCGCACCAGGGTGACGAGCCAAGCTTCGGCGTTGCCGCGCGCCGGATCGAAGCTGGCGGCATTGCGCCAGACCTGGAGGAAGGCGTCGTGCATTGCGTCCGACGCGAGCGGCGCCCGACAGGTAATCCGCAACGCGACCGCGTAAAGCCGAGACGACTGCAGGTTGTAAAGCTGTTGGAACGCGGTGCGGCTGCCTTGGCCGACCTGCATCAGCAGTTCGGCGGCACTGGCCACGTTCTCATTTTGCGAAACCAGACGCATCGGTGTGTTACGTGCGGCCGTTCGCCAACCAACGCGTGGCCGGGTCCGGCGCATGGCGGGCTTCGGCCATGAACCGGCAGCTCGGCTGCGAAGGGGCGAAAGGCGAAACATGCTGCACCATCGTCATACGCGCCGACATGAAAGAAGTATGGCGCTTGTGTTGCATAATACGGGTCCATTGGACATGCGGATGCAGGGGCGGAATATCGCTCGCGTTGTGGCTAACATGTGGGAGCCGGAAGGATCGTGCCACGGCATTCGCCGAAACCGATCGACGCCATGCCGTCGCGGGTGCAGCGGGCGCGCAAAATGATTTCGTCGCCGTCCTGAAGAAAGGTTCGGCTTTCACCCGAGGGGAGCGAGATCGGCTGCCGGCCGGCCCGCGAAATCTCCAGCAGGCTGCCCCACCCCGTGTCTTCAGGAGCCGAGATGGTGCCTGAGCCGAACAGATCGCCGGCATTAAGGTCGCAGCCGTTGCTCGTGTGGTGCGCAAGCATCTGCGCCGGCGTCCAATACAGATGGCGGGTATTGCCGATGGAGAGGCGATGCGGCGCAGCGCCGGCTTCGCGCATCGCGGCGGTGAGCAGCAGCGCCTCGACCTCGATGTCAAAGGCGCCCTGGGCTTGGTCGTCGGCATCGTTCAGGTGCGGCAGCGGCGCGGGGTCGCATTCGTCGCGCGGCGATTGTGGGATGCGGAACGGCGCCAGCGCCTCGGCGGTGACGACCCATGGGGAGACGGAGGTGTGGAAGTTCTTGGCCAGGAACGGTCCGAGCGGCTGGGCCTCCCAGCCCTGGATGTCGCGCGCAGACCAGTCGTTCAGCAGGCAGAAGCCGGCGATGTGCTCTCCCGCACGGGAGATCGGCACAGGCTCACCCAGCGCGTTGCCGGCCCCGACCCAAATGCCCATTTCCAGTTCGTAATCGAGGTTGCGGCAGGCCCCGTACGTCGGCGCGTCCTCTTTGCCCCGTTTGCGCTGGCCGTTGGGACGCCGCACCGGCCAGCCAGAGGGGCGCACGGAGGAGGCACGGCCGTGATAGGCGACTGGCACGTATTTGTAGTTTGGCATCAACGGCTCGCCATCGGGGCGAAACAGGCGTCCCGCGTTGATGGCGTGCTGGATGCCGGCGAAAAAATCGGTGTAGCCGCCGATGGCGACGGGCAAATGGATCTCGCTGGCGCGGGCTTCGTGCAGGATTTCCGGGGCGAGATCCTTGATGGCGGCGGGCGCATCCTCGGCCAGCAGGTCGAACACCGCCTGCCGCAATGCGGTTCGGGGGCCGGCGCCGAGTGCCAGCAGAGCGTTCAGCGTACCGCCCGACATCGCCTCGGCCGCCGTCTCGGCGTTGCCCCCGAGCAGCCCGTGATGGCGGCAGGCGGGGATGTCGAGAATGAGATCGCCGACCGCGATGCCGCCGCGCTTCGTGCCGTCGCGCTTTGTGCCGGTGGCTGGGGTAAACACGCCGAGGGGCAGGTTCTGCAGCGGGAAATCGGCATGGCCGTTGGCGGATGCGACCCAGCTTCGCCGGGCGGCGTCGTGCGTGCGATTGAGCGTGGTCATAAAAGCAAGCGTGTCCTCAGGGCCTGTTCGGGTCGAAACGCTTGGCAAGGCCGCGCCAGCAATCGACGTAGTCGTGCTGCAATTCGCCCAGGTCAGCCGCGTATCTGGTTACTTTTTGCGGATACCGGGTCTCGAACATGAACGCCATGGTGCCGGACAGTTTCACAGGCTTCAGTTCAGCGTTGCTGGCGCCCTCGAACGCTGCCGCATCCGGGCCGTGTGGCAGCATGGAGTTGTGCAGGCTGAAACCGCCCGGGACAAAGCCCTGGGGCTTGGCGTCATAGGCGCCGTAGATCAGGCCCATGAACTCGGACATGATATTCATATGATACCAGGGCGGCCGAAACGTGTTCTCAGCCACTGCCCAACGGTCCGGGAAAATGACGAAATCGATGTTCGCGGTGCCCGGCGTGTCGGATGGGGCGGTCAGCGTGGTGAAGATCGACGGGTCGGCGTGGTCGAACAGCAGTGGCCCGACCGGCGAGAAGCGGCGCAGATCGTATTTGTAGGGCGCGTAGTTGCCGTGCCACGCCACCACGTCCAGCGGCGAATGGTCCAGTTCGCAGCTCCAGAGATTGCCGCCCCATTTCACGGTGAGCTTGGACGGCGCATCGCGGTCCTCGTAGGCGGCCAGGGGAGTCAGGAAGTCGCGCGGGTTGGCAAGGCAGTTGGCCCCGATCGGGCCACGCTCGGGCAGCGTGAAGCTGCCGCCGTAATTCTCGCAACAATAGCCGCGTGCCGCCTCACCGCGCAGTTCGACGCGCAGTTTTATCCCGCGTGGGATAACCACGATCTCGCCGGGCGCCGCATCGATGATGCCGAACTCGGTGCAGAACCTCAGGGCTCCCTGCTGCAACACGAACAGCATCTCGCCATCGGCGTTGTAGAAATATTCGTTCTCCATAGACCGGGTGACAAGGAAGACATGCGCCGCCATGCCGGTCTGTGCCGCCGCGTCGCCGGCCGTGGTGATGGTGCGGATACCCTCGACGAGGTTGAGCCTTTCCGTGGGAAGCGCGATCGGGTCCCAGCGCAGCGGCGCGATAGGCATCTCGACCTCGGTACATGGCGCGGTGCGCCATAGGCCGGGATCGGCTTTGGTGAAGTGGCCGAGATGCTGGACGGTGGGGCGGATGCGGTAGAGCCAGGATCGTTCGTTGGAGGCGCGAGGGGCGGTGAACGGCGAGCCGCTGAGTTGTTCGGCGTACAGGCCATAGGCGCAATGCTGCGGCGAATTGCGTCCCACCGGCAGCGCGCCCGGCAAGGCCTCGGTTTCGAAGCCATTGCCGAACCCGGTCTGGTAACCGGCGGCGGTCTTGATGACCTCGGGTATCCGCACGGAGACGTTCATCGCCATTCCTTCAAGGTTCTGTTGGCCCAGGTTCGATCCTAACGCTGGGGGGACGGCGCCCGCCAGTCATGCGGCAATCATGCGCGCGATCGAAGCCGGGTCCACATTCTCCACCCGGTCCGGATGCCAGCGCGGTGCGCGGTCCTTGTCCACCAACATGGCGCGGATTCCTTCGGCAAGATCGGGATGCACGGTCACGTGGCGGGTCAGAGCCAGTTCGGCGGCAAGGCATTCGGGCAGGGTGCGGCCCCCCCCGGCGCGGATGATGGCGAACGAGAACAGCAGGGCCGACGGGGAATGGGCGCGGAGCGTTGCCAGCGTCTCTTTCGCCCAGTCCGAATCCTCCGCTGCCAGGCGAGACAGGATGCCGGGGACATCGTCCGCACCGAAGCAGCGGTCGATCGCCTCGCGATAGGGCGCCAGTGTGAAAGGCGGCAGAGGATGGGCAAACGCCGCCACCACCGCCACGCCGTCATGTGCGAGCGCCTGCTTCAACGCCGGCATTTCCGCGCGAGGCACGAAATGGGTGGCTAGCCCGGCATGGACCGCGTCGGCCCCGGACAGCCGCGTGCCGGTCAGGCCCATATACATGCCCAATTCGCCCGACAGGCGCGGCAACGCGAAGGTCGCGCCGACATCGGGGAACATGCCGATTGCAGTTTCAGGCATGGCGAACATACCGGCTTCACTGGTGACCCTGATATCGCCGTGGATGGACAGGCCGATGCCGCCGCCCATGCAGATGCCGTCGATCAACGCGACATATGGCTTGGGGTATGCGGCGATGGCGGCGTTGAGGGCGTATTCCTCGGCGAAGAACGTCTCGATCCCGGCCTTGTCGCCCGCCAGCGCCATGGTTCGGATCGCGCGTATGTCGCCACCGGCGCAAAACGCGCGCTCACCCTCTGCATCGATGACGACGGCATGGATCGACGGCGTATCGATCCACTTGGCGAGTGTGTCGGAGATGACGTGGATCATGTCCAGATCGATGGCGTTGAGTGCCTTCGGACGATTGAGCCGAATGCATCCGACGCGGCCGTCTATGCTGATCTCGACGTTGCTCACTGACCTGCTCCGGATGTTTGCGGCCCAGAAGCAAGAATGATCCGACCGGGTCAACCCCAGCCGGGTCCGTCTCTACTTGCTACGGCTCATGAAATAACGGGCGGCCAGGGCGCCGATCGCGATGCTGGCGATCTTGCGTCCGCCGGCCATGCGCATTGCCGGGCCGATGAGCGCGGTCATCGTCAAGGTGTCAGTCAGTTGGGCGCGGGCGGTGTCGCGCACGCGGGTGGCTTCAAGCTCGACGGCGTCCGGGCTCGACCGAAGCGCAAGGAGACCGAAGATTCCGGCAATGACGAAATCAATCAACGCCAGAATGCCAGTCGCGGCGAGTGAGGAGACATAGGCGAGCAACCACTCGTGAAGCGCGACATGCACCACCGCCAGCAACGCGATCGCGAAGACTGCCGCCACCCCGCCGTATATGCCGCGATAAGTAGTCCGGTGCGCCAGGCGCCGAAGGCGCAGACCCTCCGCCTGAGCGACGACTTTTGCCAGACGGAGGGTGCGCATGATTAGCGGGCGATCCGGCCGATAAGGAAGCCGGCTACGGCGGCGATCAGGATGGCGGTCATCGGCATTTCGCGGACGCGGCCGGAGAGATGCTCAACCTGGTCCTGCGCCGCGTCGCTGGCCTGACGGCCATAGTCCTGCGCACGGCCGGCCGCATCCGAGAGCATCGGGGTCACGCGGTCGCGCATCAAACTGTCCACTTGGTCGCGCAACTGCTTGATCTGCTCGCGGGCCTCATGGCTGGTCTGATTGAACGTTTCGGAAGCGGAAGCCATAGCGTGATTCTCCTCTGTTGCGAAAAGTTGGGCATCCAACGCAAATACGCCCTACCGGTTGCCCACCGGTTGTTCCAGGAGAAATCCGATGCCGCCCACAGCGTCGCCGCACCGCTTCGTGCGCTTCGACCATGTGCGCATAAGTTACGACGGTGGCGCGTTGGTGGTTCGCGACCTCAGCCTGGACATCACACACAGTAAATTTGTAACGCTACCGGGTCCGTCCGGTTCCGGAAAGACGATTTTGCTGATGATGCTGGCGGGTTTCGAGCGGCCCGACGCTGGCGAGATCCTGTTCGAAGGCCGCACGATCGCCCACACGCCACCGCACCGCCGCGATATCGGTGTGGTGTTCCAGAACTTCGCGCTATCTCCGCATATGACGGTTCCCCAGAATATCTCGCTTCCCTTGCGCGTGCGCCACATGGGAAGCCTACAGCAGCGCGAACTGGTAAAGCGGCCAGGGGAGGCCGGCCTTGGCGGGCTAGACAACCGCGTTGACGTGGCAGCTCCGGCACGGGCGGATTTACCACCCCGAGGCAACTATGCCATGAAGTGGAAAATGCGGCAGGTGCGTTGCCGCAATAAGCGAGTCAGGGTTAGTCTAGCACGCCCGCTCGCTGATCAAGGGCATAGCTGTTGGGACCCGGCGCCATTACGCTTCGCATGATCTTCAGGGCCGGCCCCGTCTGCTGCATGATTGCCGCGATCGTGGTATCCAATCCGGCCTTTGGGCGCGACCTCACGATCGGCCTGCGCGCTGACATGGAGGGGATTGCCCGCGCCGGGCTGATCGACAGCTTCGTCGCGCCGTTCACCGCGTCGACCGGCACCAAGGTCGATGTCGTGGACCGCCCGCGCGATACCGCCGTCCAGCAAGACGATGCATTCCTGTGGGATATTGTGCAGTTGAAGGGCTCCGACCTCGTCACCGCATGCGCGCAGGGCATGGTCGAGAAGCTGGACTGGGCTGCCATCGGTGGCCGCGACCGGATGCTGGCGCGGGCCGTAAGCGATTGCGGTATGGGCGCTTTCTTGCACGCGACGGTTCTGGCCTGGGATCGCGATAAGTTCCAGGCAATCCCGACCTGGACGGATTTCGGCGATATCGCGAAGAACCCCGGCAAGCGCGGGCTGCGGCGCGGCGTGGTGGGCAACCTGGAAATCGCATTGCTCGCCGATGGCGTGGCTCCGGCCGATATCTATTCGACACTGCGCGGCACGGACGGCGTCGAGCGCGCGTTCCGTAAACTTGATCAACTCAAGCCCTACCTCGTGTTCTGGTCGGATGCCGGAGACAAGCCGGTCGACGCGATCAAGATCCTGGGCTCGGGCGAGGTGCTGATGACCAGCGCCCCTGCCGAGCAGGTGGTGGAGGCAGACCGCGCGGGGCACCGCAATTTCGGCATCCAATGGACCGGAGCGTTGACCGAAGTCGATAGTTGGGCGATCACGAAGGGCAGTGCGAACCTAGCCGACGCGCAGAAATTCCTGCTGTTCGCCGGTGATCCCAAGGTGCAGGGCCGGTTGCTTAATTCGGTGGCGTTCGGCGGCGCGGCGCGGTCCAGCACAGACGGTTTACCGCCGGACCTGCTGGCGATCGATCCGGCGGCGCCCGCGAACCTCGCTCTCTCCGTGCCGGCGGATCCTGCGTTCTGGCATGATAATTTCGACAAGCTGAGCCCCCGCTTCGAAGCTTGGTTGGCGCGTTGACGTTTCACCGCCGATGACCGCCGGCAGCAATGCCTCCGTCCTAGTGTCGGAGCGCGATGGGTTCCGCGTGCTGACCTACGCGGGCAGGCTCGACGCGGTGGGCGCCGGACGGGTCTGGAAATCGACAATGTGGGCGGCGCGGCAACGCCTGCCCCTGATATTCGACCTCGCGCGGGTCACGTTGTGCGATACCGCCGGCGCCACGATGCTGGTATTCGCCGAAGAGGCCCAGGGCGCGCCAGCGCGGATCGAGGGGGCAACACCGGAGATCGAGGCGGTGGTGATGCGGGTGCGCGAGACGCCCCGGCGCCCTGTGCACGAGGCAGTGTCGCGGGCGCAAACCGTGCGGCAGGAGGCTATGACCGCCTATCGCGACGTCTCCGACGTGATCGTCTACATCGGTGAGGCCCTGGTGGCGCTGGGCAAGCTGCCGATGCGGCGGCGCATGTGGCGGGGCGCCGATTTCTGGCGCACGGCCGATCAGGCCGGCGTGCGGGCGGTGCCGCTGGTGCTGCTCCTGGGGGTGCTGATCGGGTTAATTCTCGCGTTTCAGTCGCTGGTGCCGCTGCGGCGGTTCGGGGCCGACCTTTACGCGGCCGACCTCGTGGGCATCAGCCTTGCGCGTGAACTCGGGCCGTTATTGGCGGCCGTGATCCTGTCGGGCCGGACGGGATCGGCGTTCGCGGCCGAGATCGGCACCATGAAGGTGAACGAGGAACTGGACGCGCTGGCCACGATGGGCCTCGATTCGATGACCATGCTGGTGCTACCCCGGCTGGTCGCGGCAACGCTCGTGATGCCTGCACTGACCATCATCATGGAACTGGCGGGGCTGGTCGGGATGACCATGGTGCTGAAGGGTTTCGGTTTCGCCCCGGTCACGGTCTGGAACCAGATCGCCTATTGGGTGGTGGCCAAGGACGTGATCGGCGGACTGGTGAAATCCATGGTGTTCGGCGCCGCCATCGCCCTGATCGGGTGCCGGGCCGGGCTGACGACCGGCGTCGGGCCGCGCGCGGTTGGGATTTCTGCGACCCGTGCCGTGGTGGGCGGAATCGTGGCTTCCATCGTGATCGACGGGTTGTTCGCGCTGGCGTTCTATCGGCTGAACGTATGAGCGCGCTGCCACAGCCGGCGGTGCGCGGCGTGGGGCTGTCGCAGATTTTCGAAGGCCGCACGATTTACAAAAATGTAAGCTTCGAGGTAGCGCGCGGCCAGGTATATGCGATCCTCGGTGGCTCGGGATCGGGTAAATCAACGCTGATGAAACAGGCGATCGGCCTGTTGCGACCCGCCGCCGGGCGCATCGAAGTGCTCGGGCGCGACATGTATGGCGACCGGGGAGCTGGCGAGGATGACGACGTGCTACGCGAGATCGGCGTCATGTTCCAATCTGGAGCGTTGTTCGGCTCGATGTCCCTGCTTCAGAACGTGATGCTCCCGTTGGAGATGTATACCGACCTGCCATTGGCCGGCCGCGAGGCGGTTGCGCGCACCAAGCTTGGCCTGGTCGGGCTGGCCGATGCGGCTGACATGAATCCCGCCGAAGTCTCCGGCGGCATGACCAAGCGCGCCGCCATCGCCCGCGCGCTGGCACTGGATCCGCCGTTGCTGTTCCTCGACGAGCCATCGGCGGGGCTGGACCCGATCACCTCGGCGGGGCTGGACCGGCTGATACTGGAGTTGCGTGACACGTTGGGCGCCACCTTCGTCGTGGTGACGCATGAACTGGCCTCGATCCTAGCCATCGCCGATCGGTGCCTGATGCTGGATAGCGTGGCGCAGGGCATGATCGCCGAGGGTGACCCGCGCGAGTTGCGTGACTCCAGCACCCAGCCGACGGTACGCGCATTCTTTCGGCGCGAGGCGATGGCATGAAGGAAGGGCGGGGCGCGTTCCTGCGGGTCGGGCTGCTGGTCGTGATAGCCACTGCCTGCATCGTCGGGTTCGTGCTGTTTCTGACCGGCTCCCGCGTCAGCGCCGGCGCGAAATACGAGACCTATTTCACCGAGAGCGTCCAGGGCCTCGATGTCGGCGCGCTGGTCAAGTTCCGCGGCGTCTCGCTCGGGCAGGTGAACGAGATTGCGCTGGTGGCCGCGACCTACCTCAAGGACAGCCCGGTGGACGTGCGGCGCGCCACCTCGCGGTTGGTGATGGTGCGGTTTGAAATCGACCCCAGTCGGGTTGGCAAGCTGCCGGACAGGGAAAATGCGGTGAATGCCGGGTTGCGGGCGCGGCTCGCCAGCCTGGGGCTTACCGGCCTCTCGTATATCGAACTCGACTTCGTCGATCCGCAGCGCTTCCCGCCAGAACAGGTGCCGTGGACACCCCGCGATACCTACATACCCTCTGTGCCCAGCACGATCACCCAGGTGCAGGACAGTGCGCAGGCGCTGCTGGCAAAGATCGACAAGATCGACTTCGTCAAACTTTCCGATGGATTGCAGGCGGTTCTGAACGACATTCACGGTCAGCTCACCACTGGAAACGCCAGCCAGGCGCTGGCCCAGACCGCCGACCTCATGGCGTCCATACGGATCGCGGTCGACAAGGCCGACCTGCCGGGATTGGCCGCCGAGTTGCGTCAGACGGCGGAAGGGTTGCAGGGCACGCTCAATTCCAAGGAGACGCGCGGATTGCTCGCGACGGCCACCAAAGCGGCCGAGCGGTTCAGCGACGCCGCCGCCAAGCTGCCACTGCTGATCGCCTCGTTGCAGGCCGTGGTACAGCGGACCGGCAACGGCACCGCCGACCTGCAGGCCGACCTCGCCCCCGTGCTGCGCGATGCCCGGGCGGCGGCGCAAAACCTGCGCGACACCACGGAGGCGCTGCGCGGCTACCCTGCCTCGGTGCTGCTGGGTGGGCCGCCGCCGCGCGAGGGAACCCGCCGATGAAGCGCCGGATGCTGTTTGCGCTGGCGGCCTCGACGGTGGTGACAGGATGCGGCCTGGCGGAACGGCCCTATGTCGAGCGGCGGACGTGGCCACTCCAGGTTCGCCGTCCCACAATCGCGCCGCGCGCGGGCAAGCGCGTTCTGCTGGTTCGCACCGTGCGGGCCGGGCCCGGGATGGAAGCGCGTGGGCTGCAATCCGTGCAGCCGGATGGCAGCGTCAAAACCGAGTTCTATGAGGAATGGGCGGTGCCTCCCGCCGAGGCGGCTGAGGACTCGCTGCGTCAATGGCTGGCCGATAGCGGCCGGTTCGCCGCCGTTGTCGCGCCAGGCAGCCGCCTGGTTCCGGACTTGGTGCTGGAAAGCTCGCTCGACGCGTTGTGGTCGGTCAGTGCGACACGTCGGGCCCACGCGGCGTTGAATGTCGCGGTGATCGAGCAGAAGGGCGACGCACCACGCATCCTGCTCCAACGCAGCTTCTCGGCCGATGTTCAACTCATGGGATTGGATGCACCCGATGCGGCGGCGGGGATGCGGGCTGCGCTGGCGCAGATTTTCACGCAAATCGAAGGCGCGATGCCCCGGTAACCAGCGGGGGTAACCAGCCGGGTGATCAGCCGCCCAGGGCGATGATGCCGGCGGCCATGTGGGCGGGGACCGGCGCTTCGGCC
>JANXXW010000036.1 GCA_025350425.1 Rhodospirillales bacterium | reverse complement strand
CCATCTTGTTGATGAAGGTCAGGATCGGGATGTCGCGCAGGCGGCAAATCTCGAACAGCTTGAGGGTGCGCGCCTCGATACCCTTGGCGGCGTCGATCACCATGACCGCCGCGTCGACAGCGGTGAGGGTGCGGTAGGTATCCTCGGAGAAATCCTCGTGGCCGGGCGTGTCGAGCAGGTTGAACACGCAGCCGGCGTGCTCGAACGTCATCACCGAGGTGACGACCGAGATGCCGCGTTCGCGCTCAATGCCCATCCAATCCGAGCGCGTGCGCCGCCGCTCGCCCTTGGCGCGCACGTTGCCCGCGAGCTGAATGGCCCCACCCTCGCGCAACAGACGCTCAGTCAGCGTCGTCTTGCCGGCGTCAGGGTGCGAGATGATCGCGAAGGTGCGGCGCCGCGCGATCTCGGCGGCGGGGTCAAGTGTCATGCGGCGTCCTATAGCCCCGGCGGGCGCCGAGGGGTAGGCGGCTAGTTCACCTTTACCCAGCGCATCGGGATCGTGTTGTCCGGCGGCTGGGTCACGTCGATGTTCAGCTTCGACGCCCAGACGATGGTCTGCTGGTGCAGCGGGATGTAGCCAAAATCGTCCTGCACCTGCTTTGACGCCTGGTTGATCTCGGCTTGGCGCTTGGCCGGGTCCAGCTCGGTGGAAATGTCGTCCGTCAGCTTGTCTACTGTGGCGTTGCTGTAACCCCCGACGTTGTTGAGGCCGATGCCGGGACCGCGGGAGTGGAGAAGATTGCCGAAGACGTTCTGCGCGTCGTACGTGCTGGGGGTCCAGCCGAGCATGTAGAAGCTGGTCTTGTAGTTGGGGTAGTTCACGTCGGTGAAATACTTCACCTTCGTGCGGGAGTACACGTCCACCTTTATGCCGACGCGAGCCATCATCGCGCCGACCGCGCTGCATATCGCCTCGTCGTTGACGTAGCGGTCGTTGGAGCAATCTAGCGTGACCTCAAAGCCATTGGGGTATCCGGCGTCAGCCAGCAGCTGCTTGGCTTTCACAATGTCCACGGCGGGACGGACGTTGAGTGCGGGATCAAAGCCGTGAACACCCGGCCCGTACATCAGCCAGGTCGGCCGTGCCTGCCCGCGCATGACGCGCTGGGCGATCGCGTTCTCGTCGATGGCCAGCGCAAAGGCCTGGCGGACGCGGATGTCCTTGAACGGGTTCTTGCCCTTGACCGATGAATACAGCAGCTCGTCGCGCACCTGATCCATGCCGACGAAGATGGTCCGCAGCTCCGGGCCCTGGATGAGCTTAAGGCCAGGGGTGTTCTCGATACGCGGGATATCCTGCGTTGGCACCGTGTAGATCAGGTCCATCTCGCCCGACAGTAGGGCGGCCACACGGGTCGCCGCATTACCGATCACATTGTATTCGACATGATCGACGTTGCCTTCCGGCTTGTCCCACCAGTCCATGTTGCGGTCGAGAGTGCTTCGGCGATCGGGCTCGCGGCCAGTCAGGCGGTACGGGCCGGTGCCCATGGCGTTGCGAAGGGCGAAGTTCTCGCCCGCGCCGATGATCACGTTCTCGGTCGCGTTGTTTTTGATGCACCAGGCTTCGGACATGATCGGCATGCCGTAGATCTCGGACGGCAGGATCGGGTCCGGCCCCTTGGTCTCGATATCGACGGTGAAGTCGTCGATCTTGCGGATGTCCTTGACGGAAACGACGTTGGTGATGAGCTGCGAGTTCTTGCCGGTGGCACGTTTGAAGGTGAACAGCACGTCCGCGGCGGTGAACGGCGAGCCGTCCTGCCATTTCACGCCTTGGCGAAGATGAAATCGCCACATTGTCGGGCTGACCTGTTCCCAACTGGTCGCCAGCGCCGGCTCGGTTTCGAGCTTGCGGTTATGGCGGACCAACGGCTCGTAAATATTCTCGAGGAAGGTGTTCTGGACCGTCTCGTTGAAGGTGTAGGGGTCCATCGCCCGCATGTCGCCATCGTTGGCCCATTTGAACGTCACAGCGTGGGCGGTTCCGGACAACAGAACGCCTACCAGGCAGACGGCGGCACGAGGAAACAGAGCCATGAAAACCCCCATAAATCCTGTGTCACCGTAACGTGAGCCCCGATGTAAACAAGATCATTCACGGCGCGATCTGTCCGAAAAAGTACATAATTCCGTTTCTACTCGCGGTTCCGTGATTTTTACGCTGACAATGGCATCCGGTGGCAACAACGGGTTCGCCGGATACGGATTTCTTCGCGAAGGATAAGACGCTTCTCGACCAGCAGGATTTCCTCAAGGACAGGAACGATCCGGAGATCGCTTGCCCTCGGAGACAATTGGCGCGCTCTGCACGACGTGTTTGTGCTGCATCCGCTCGATGTCGATTATGTCTGTTCGCAGCAGCAATTCGGCCGGGTCGTCCATCCTGTCCACATCCACACACAATGTCTCCTCAAGCACGGGCAGGACGAAGGCTTAATCGGGCCGTTTTCGTCAGTCTGGGTAATAAAGACCGGTAGGCTGATGAAGTTTATCTCGAGTGCGGAGATATCCCGCACCTCGTCTGGTTCCTGAATTGCCAGGTCCGAGACGCGCTCTGAACTTTGAAAGGCAGGCGCTTCGCCATATGGGCAAAGAAAAACCCGCCGTGCCGAAGCACGACGGGTTGTAACAGTTCGATAGATCTTCTGATCAGCGCGAGTAGAACTCGACGACCAGATTAGGTTCCATCTGAACAGGGTATGGCACGTCCGTCAACTTTGGAGCCCGTGTGAAGCGGCCCTTCATGGCGCGGTGATCGACCTCGACGTATTCCGGGGTATCCCGTTCGCCGCTCTGGGACGCATCGAGCACCATGGCGAGTTGCTTGGATTTCTCCTTTACCTCGATGACGTCGTTGTCGCCGACCTGGTAGCTGGGGATATTCACTTTCTTACCATTCACGGTGACGTGGCCGTGATTGATGAACTGGCGCGAAGCGAACGGAGTGATAGCAAATTTCATGCGGTAGACGACCGCATCGAGCCGGCGCTCCAGCAACTCGATCAGGTTCTCAGACGTGTCGCCCTTGCGGCGCACGGCCTCGAAATAATACTTGCGAAACTGCTTCTCGCCGATGTTGCCGTAGTAGCCCTTAAGCTTCTGCTTCGCCATCAGCTGAATGCCGAAGTCGGTGGGCTTCTGCTTACGGCGTTGGCCGTGCTGGCCGGGGCCGTAATCTCGCTTGCCGATCGGCGACTTTGGGCGACCCCAAAGATTTACACCCAGACGGCGGTTAATTTTGTATTTACTCTCGGCGCGCTTGGTCATGCGCGTGGCCCTTTCTTCGCGAGCCGCTGGTCCCGAACAGGCGGGGGCGACATTCTTGCACCGGTAGTCTTTCTTCGAACGAAGAAAGCGGGCGCACTCCCCGGAGGAGCGTCCACGTTCCCGGCAATATTAGGGTGGTAGGTCAAAGGTGCGGGCTTGTCAAAGTAGAGGACAATGCCGATAGACAATGAATGGTCACACGCGGCGAAATCCTCATGCTCGGCATCGCTTCCGGGGTTTCCGGCGGTCTCATCGGCGGATTGATGTTGGGGGTCGGCATGTCCATGGTGATCGCAGGTATCAACATGGGATGGCTGCTGCTGTTCGTGGGAGCACCAGCCAGCGCCATCGTGGGCTGGGTGATGGGACGCCGGCTGGCCCGGCAGGTGCCT
The DNA here is from genome assembly GCA_025350425.1 of Rhodospirillales bacterium. Classification (GTDB taxonomy): domain Bacteria; phylum Pseudomonadota; class Alphaproteobacteria; order Acetobacterales; family Acetobacteraceae; genus JANXTF01. Next base: position 5,525 of record JANXXW010000036.1, on the reverse strand, counting down.
GGATAGACCCGGACAGATCAAACGAAGGACGAACCCGTCAACCTGCTGACCTCGTCGAATGCGGTAACGACTCTATCACGAAAGTTCAGGATTTCGCTGCTCGGGCTCGGCCGTGGCACTCGCGAGAGAATTACCGATCGTGCTGAAAGCGGATGCGGTGACGAAACTGCCGCTGATCGTTGGGAACGAAACCGGCACGGCAAGCGTCTAGACAAGTGAGTGTGGCGCGTCGGTATTGCGCTACGGTCAGGACGCCCCCCATACATCCAATGGTAAAAGATAAAATGCTTCTTTCGGGCTTACGGATACTGGTGGTTGAAGACGAGTGGTTTCTCGCGATACTTGTCGAGGAATACCTGATTAACTTGGGTTGCAAGGTCGTCGCGTGTGCGGCCCGATTGGAAGACGCCTTGGAAAAGGCCCGGACCTTGTCCTTCGACATCGCCTTGCTGGACGTGAACTTGGCGGGGAGGCTCAGTTATCCCGTGGCCGAGGTGCTGCGAGAACGTGACGTTCCCTTTGTGTTCGTAACGGGGTACGGGCTATCCACGTTGCCGGGCGAGTTGCCGGGCGCGTTGCGAAATACGCCGGTGCTGGCCAAGCCGTTCGTCCAGGACGAACTCGCGAGGGCGCTGCAGGCAGCGAGACATGGCTTCGCGACGGGCTGACAGGAAACGCTCGACAAAACCCGTCGCCTGGAGCGTGTCCAGAAGACAAGTGGCACCCAGCGGCAGCACTTCCGCCAGCGTGATCCCAAGGCCCATGCCCGCCCCGGATCAACGCCCTTGACCGATGACCGGAGGGGGCATCAATCGTCTGAGGTATGAGCGCCAGCACGACGGCGATCCCGGCGGGCCACCAACATGATGGGCGGGAGACCGGTTGCCATTCGACGCCCTGCCGTTCCTGCATTCGCGGGCCAAGACTGAGAATACGGGGCGAAATGCGCTGCCGGATGCGGGGCATTTCGTTTAGGGCGGTGGGGAACGTCTTCACCTTCCCGAACGTGCGGAGTATGCGGAGTCGGCGCACCTTCATCAGCCTCCGGAGAAACGCCGATGTCCATCTATGCCGCCGATACCGTCTGGGGCCTGCTCGCGTGCGGAAGCGACGCCGCGCCCGCCATCGGGACGCCAAGCGTGGACGGCGTGGGGCGCGCGCCACTCTCACATGGAGCGTTACGGGCGCAGGCGGCGCAGGTAGTGGCCGACCTCAACGCAATGGGGATCGGGCGCGGGGACCGCGTGGCGATGGTGTTGCCAAACGGGCCGGAGATGGCGGCGGCGTTCGTATGCGTGGCCTGTGCCGCCGTGACGGCGCCGCTCAACCCGGCCTATCGCGCCGAGGAATTCGAGTTCTATCTCTCAGACCTCGATGCCAAGGCCCTGCTGATCCAGGCGGGGATGGAGAGCCCGGCGCGCACCGTGGCCGCCGCACGAGGTATCCCGGTGATCTCGCTGGTGCCCGATCCGGAGATCGCGGGCGCGTTCACGCTACGGCCCGACGGGGACATGACGGGGAAATGCGCGCGCGGCGGGATGGCGGAATCGGAGGACGTGGCGCTTATCCTGCACACGTCGGGGACGACCTCGCGGCCCAAGATTGTGCCGCTGCGGCATGTGAACGTGACTGCTTCGGCGTATCACATCGGCCGGGCGCTCGAGTTAAGCAAGCGGGATACGTGCCTCAACATCATGCCGTTGTTCCATATCCACGGGCTGATCGCCGCCGTGCTGTCGTCGTTGGCAGCGGGCGGATCGACGGTCTGCACACCGGGGTTCAACGCGTTCCGGTTCTTCGCACAGTTCGCCGAGGCACGGCCAAGCTGGTTCACGGCGGTGCCGACCATGCACCAGGCGCTGCTCGGATTGGCGGCGCGGAACAAGGACACGATCGCGGCGGGGCGGCTGCGCTTCATCCGCTCCAGCTCCGCCTCGCTGCCGCCGCAGGTCATGACCGCGGTTGAGGCGGCGTTCGGCGTGCCGGTCATTGAAAGCTACGGCATGACGGAGGCCTCGCATCAGATGGCCTCCAACCCGTTGCCGCCGAGGCCGCATCACGCTGGTTCGGTGGGGCTCGCGGCCGGGCCGGAAGTGGCGATCATGGATGAAAATGGCGGCTTGCTCCCGGTGGGCGGCCTGGGCGAGATCGTGATCCGGGGACGCAACGTGACGGCGGGATACGAGGGCAACCCGGACGCCAACGCCAAGGCCTTCACCAACGGGTGGTTCCGCACCGGCGACCAGGGGACGTTGGACGCGGAAGGCTATCTGCGGCTGACCGGGCGGCTGAAGGAGATCATCAACCGGGGCGGCGAAAAGATATCGCCGTTGGAGGTGGACACGGTGCTGATGGATCACCCGGCGGTCGCGCAGGTGGTCACGTTCGGTATACCGCATAACAAACTGGGCGAGGAGGTCGGCGCCGCCGTGGTGCTACGCGAGGGACATGCGTTGGACGAGCATGGCCTCCGGACGTTCTGCGCCGAGCGCATGGCCCCGTTCAAGGTGCCCCGGCGGATCGTTTTTGTCGCGGAAATCCCGAAGGGAGCCACGGGCAAGCTGCAGCGGATCGGGCTGGCGGAGAAACTGGGGCTCGGCCAGACGCCATGAAGGTCGCGATTTTCGGCGCGGGCGCGATCGGCGGGTTCATGGGCGTGAAGCTGGCCCAGGCCGGCGCCGACGTGACGTTCGTCGCACGCGGCCCGCATCTGGCGGCGATGCAGGAGCGGGGTGTCACTTTGATCAGCGGCGGCGAGACGGTGACGGTTCGCCCGCGCTGCGTGGGCGATGCGGCCGAGGCTGGCGGACAGGATTTCGTGGTGGTGACGTTGAAGGCGCACTCGCTGCCAGCCGCGGCACCCTCGATTGCCGCGATGCTGGCGCCGGACGGCGCGGTGGTGACGGCGGTGAACGGGGTGCCCTACTGGTACTTCCACGGCATCGAAGGGGCCAACCGCGACCGGCGGGTGGAAAGCGTCGATCCCGGCGGTGTGGTGTGGGACGCGCTGCCGCCGTCCCGCGCCATCGGGTGCGTGGTGTATCCTGCCGCCGAAGTGTCCGAGCCATCGGTTATACGACATACCTATGGCGACCGCTTCAGCCTCGGCGAACCCGACGGAAGCCGTTCCGAGCGGGTCCAGGAATTGTCGAAAATGCTCATTGCAGGCGGGTTGAAGGCCCCGATCCGCCCCCGAATCAGGGACGAGATCTGGGTCAAACTCTGGGGCAACCTCACCTTCAACCCCGTTTCGGCGTTGACCTGCGCGACCTTGGATCGGCTGGTCAACGAGCCCGACCTGCGCGGATTGTGCCGGGCCATGATGGCGGAGGCGCAAATCGTCGCCGAGGCGCTGGGTGTCCGGTTCGCGATCTCGCTGGACAAGCGCATCGATGGCGCAGCCGAGGTCGGCGCCCACAAGACGTCGATGTTGCAGGATTTGGAGCGCGGACGGCCGATGGAAATCGATGCGCTGCTCGGCGCGGTGGTGGAGTTGGGCGGCGTCACCGGCCATGAAATGCCGTTTTGCGCCAGTGTGTTGGCCTTGGTGCGGGAGCGTGGACGACAGGCTGGGTGCTATCCCTAGCGGTCAGTCAGCCTGATCTCGATCCGGCGGTTCTTCGCGTAGGCCTCCGGCGTGTCATTGGGGTCCAGCGGCTGGTTGTCGCCGAACCCGGTGGCCGCCAGCCGGTTGGCCGGCACGCCGTCCGCAATCAGCAGCTTGACCACGTTGATGGCGCGCTGCGACGAAAGCTCCCAGTTGGACGCGAAGCGGCTGCCGTTGGTGCTCAGTTTGTCCGCATGGCCGTCGATGCGAAGAATCCAGTTCAGGCCCGAGGGGATCTGCTTGCTGATCTCCTTTAGCGTGGCCGCCAGCTTATCGATCTCGTCCTGACCGGCGGCACTCATGTCGGCGCCGCCAACCGGGAACAATACCTCGCTCTGGAACACGAAGCGGTCGCCGACGATCTGGATGCCCGGGCGGTTGGCCAGAACCTCGCGCAGCTTGCCGAAGAACTCGCTGCGGTAACTCTGTAATTCCTCGACTTTCTGCGCCAGGGCCGCATTCAGGCGCGCTCCCAAATTGGCGATCTGCGTGTCCTTGTTCTTGGTCGAGGCTTCTGAAGCATCGAGGGCCACGGCGATGCTGGCCAGTTGCGCTCGCAACTCGTCCACCTGCCGGGTCAGCAACGCCACCTGCGCCCGGGCCGAATCGCCCAGTTTCTGCTGCTCGCCCAGTTGCGCCTGCACCGCCGCCCGGCGCTCGGCGTCCGTGGTGGCCCGCACCGCCGCGTCCTGCGCCTGGCGTTCGAGCTGGTCCCGCAATGCCGTGAGTGCCCGCACCTGATCCGCCATGCGGGCCAGATCCGACAGCCGTGCCTCGATGGTGGCCTTGTCGGCCGTCACGGTCTGGTCAAGCGCCGCGGCCTGCCGCCGCATCTCCTCCAACTGCCGCCGCGACTCCGCCAACGCCGCCGAAACAGCCGCCGAATCGCGCCCGACAAGATCGGTTTTTCGTGCCGATTCAGCCAGTTGTGCCTGAAGCTGGTCGGTACGGGCGGAGGCCGACTGCGTCTGTGACACCTTATCCGCCAGCTTGGCCGACAGCGTGTCGCGGTCCGCCTTCAGCGCATCCCGATCAGCCGTCAGCTTGTCCGACTGCGCCCGCGTCGCCGCCAGTTGCTGCGACAGGCTGTCGCGTGTGGCGGTGGCGATCTGCAGGTCGCGGCCGAGTTGGGCCACCGACGCCTTCAACTCGGTGCTCTGCCCCCGCTCCAGCGACAACATGTCCGTCAACTCAGCCATCTGCTGGTTGAGCCGGTCCAGCGCCCGATCCCGGCCGGAAAGTGCCACTGACAGGAAAGCCTGTGCCAGCACGAACACCAGCAACACGAAGATGATGACCATGAGCAACGTGGACAGCGCGTCCACATAGCCGGGCCATGGATTGAGGCTATCGTTGTTGCTGCGCCGTCGGAGCGCCATTAGCGAGGCGGCTCCTCAGCGAGGGCCGCGACGGTGCGCGTCAACACGCGGATATCGCTGCGAAGCTCGGCCGTGGTCTGGCTACGGCCCTGCTCGGCTTCGGCCAGCAGCCGCTGCAACCCAAGCTCGATGTTGCGGAGGTGCGCCCGCGCCACGTCGTCATGCACCGCGTCCGCCCGGCTTTCTCCCAGGCGCTGAAGGGCCGGCCCCAGAGCCTGCTGGCTTTCGGCCACGCGCAACATCAGTTGCTGGTTGGTTCGCATCGTGTCGGTCAGCGCGCCCAGCCGTTCGGTGAGCCCCACGAGCGCTTGGTTCGCCTCGCGCCTGCCATCCTCGCCGCGGCCCAGCGTGCGCTGCAACTCCTCCATGTTCTCGGCGGTCTGCTCCAGCAACGCCTGCACGTAAACCGGGATCGAAGCCTCGCCATCGCCCCCGAGCGCGCCCGAGGATAGCCGGGTCATACCCGCGAGCCACTCCTCCAGTTCATTGAAGAAGCGGTTCTGCGCCTGGCCCGCCGTGAGGTCGAGGAAGCCCAGCAC
>JANXXW010000085.1 GCA_025350425.1 Rhodospirillales bacterium | reverse complement strand
CGCCTCGCCCGAGGCCGCCGCGTTCCATCAGCACCTCCAGCATCTGTGCCCGTAGCCGCTGCACTGGATCGAGCGCGTTCATCGCCGTCTGCGGGATGAACGCCAACCGGCGCCAGCGGAGGTTGCGGCGGGCGCGCTCCGGCAACGCGACGATATCGCGCCCCTCGAAAATCACCTGTCCTCCGGCAATACGCCCGGTGTCGGGCAGCACACCCATCAGCGCGCGGCCAAGAGTGGACTTGCCGCAGCCGCTTTCTCCGACAAGGCCGGTGATGGAGCCGCCGGCCACATCGAGGTCCATCCCATCGACTGCGCGCACCGGCCCTGCGCGGCTGGCGTACGTCACGCGCAGGTTCCGAACCGAAAGAAGGGTTGCAGAAGTCATTGATCGGCTAGCTTCGGGAACAGCAGTTTTTCGGACCCGCGCGAGATCAGGAATCCCGCCAGCACCATCGCCATGATGGCGGCGCCGGGCGGCACGAACCAGTTCCATGCGCCGCGCGACAATGCCTGATTGGCATACGCGTCCTGCAACATCACGCCCCAGCTAATCGTGTTCGGATCGCTGAAACCGAGGAAGCTCGCGGATGCCTCGGCCAGAATCGCCCAGCCGATTGCGACCGAACCGTATAGCGCCGCCAACGGCAATACCTGTGGCAGCACGTGCACGAACATGATGCGCGCCGTCGAACATCCAGTCACGCGCGCCGCCTCCACCCAGGCACGCTCGCGCAGACTGAGCACCTGGGCACGGATCACGCGCGACGTGTTGGGCCATAGCAGCGCCGCCACGGTGAATATCACGACCCCGGTACCGGGATGGGTGAGAGCGGCCAGGATGAGCATGAACGGCAGGAACGGCAGCCCGAGCACGATGTCGGTGAGCCCGCTCACCACGCGATCCATCCACCCGCCGAGATAGCCTGCAAGCAGCCCCAGCAAGGTGCCGATTGCGACCACCGCGACGGCGGCGGTGAGGCCGACCGCGAGGGCTGATCGGGTGCCCTGGATCACTTGGCTTAAAACGTCTCGCCCGCTCGATGTGGTGCCGAGCCAGTGGTCCGCCGAGATCGGCAAATACCGTGCTACCCTTGCGCCGACCTTCAGGATGGCGTTCGGGTTGTACGGTTCCAACCGGTCCGCGAACACGGCCACCACCACGATGACGGCATAGATCGCCGATCCCACGGCGGCGAACGGTTCACCGCGTAAAAATCGCAGGAAGCCGAGGATGGATCTACCGCCGCGCACGCACGGACACCCTGGGATCCAGCGCCGAGTAGACGAGATCGGCGAGCGAGTTCATCGTTACCAGCACGGTCGCGATCAGGATGAACGCGCCTTGGGCCAGCGGGTAATCGGCGCTCTGCACAGCCTGCACCAACACGCGCCCGATGCCGGGCCAGGCGAACACCGTCTCCACCACCACGTTGCCGCCAATGCTGGCACCGAAGCCCAGCGCGAATGCCGTGACCACGGGAAGCAGCGCGTTGCGTGCGGCGTGGCGCATCACCACCGACCAGCGCGACAACCCCTTCATCCGCGCCATGACGATGAACTCGTCGTTCATCACTTCCAGCATCGTCGCCCGCATCAGCAGCAGCGGCAGCCCTTGCGAGTACAGCATCAGTGTCAACGCGGGGAGCGCGAGGTGCCACCAGTAATCCCCCGAAATCAGCCGACTGCCGAAGCTGCCGGGATCCTGTCCGGGACTGAGGGCGCCTCCCGTTGGAAACCATCCGGCCTGGAACGACAAAGCCGCCAACAGCAGCATTCCAAGCCAGAACTCCGGCGCCGAGCGAGTGGCCAGCGCCGACGGGATTGCCGCGGCCTCGATCACTCCGCCACGACGGAAGGCGAGGAAGGCGCCCGCCACGATCCCGAACGCGTAGGCTACGCAGAGCGATACCAGCGTCAGGATGATCGTGTTCGGCAGTGCGTCCGCCAGTAACGCTGCGACCGACTTGCCTTGCAGGAACGACATGCCGAAATCGCCATGCAGCAGGTTCGACATATAGATCAGGTATTGATCCCATAACGGCTTATCGAGACCGAAGCTTTTCAGCAACGCCGCCCGCGTCTCCTCCGAGAAGTTTGGAGACAGAAAGTTAAGCGTCGGGTCGCCCGGCATCAGGCGGAACAGCACGAACGTCAGGCTGGCCACCACCCACAGCACCAATACGAGATGGCCGAGGCGTCCGAGCGCGTGCCTGATCACTCCTACTGAAACACCGGAGTGGTTTCCTTGACGCCGGCGGGGTAATGCAGTTTGCCATCCACCAGAACGTAGCCGGCGTCCTTCAGCATCTTGCGCGAGGCTTCGACCGTGCCGCCCGGTACTTGCTTCACGATGCCGGGTATCGCCCATACGGTCAGCGCCGGCGATATCCACGAGTTCGCTGGAACTGCCGCCCCGCCCCATGCGTCGGCGGCGATCGCCTCACGATCGATCGCGCCCGAGATGGCGCGACGGAAGTTCACGTCATTGAACGGTGGGCGGCGCTCGTTGAAGCCGATGAAGCGGAAACCGATATCGAGTGAGTCAGATAGCTTGATGTCGGGTGAGGATTTGACCAAGCTAGCCAATAGATCTGGATCGCCGGTGTAGTCCGTCAGGAAGTTCATCTCGCCGCTTCGCATCGCGCCCAACGTCGATTCGATGTTCGGCGTGATCCGCATGATCCAGCGGTTGATGTTGGGTTTCGCCCAATGTTCCGGGTTCGCTTCCAGCACCACCTGCTCGGTCAGGTTAACCGACACGAATTTGAACGGGCCGGAGCCGATCGGCAGTGGTTCCATGATGCTTTCGGCGGTCTCCGGCTTGTTCTTCAGGCTTTCGAAGATGGGTGCCCAGATGTGCTTGGGCGCGAGGTTGAGCTTGGACAGCGAACTTACCAAGAACGCTGCATCCGGGCGCTTCAGTGTGATCCGAAGGCTCATCGGCCCGGTGGTCTCGACTTTGGCGATGTTGGCCACGAACGGCTTGTACATCGGTGACTTGTCGGCGTAGCCCGGCGCTTCCAGGCTAAACACCGCATCGTCGATCGTCACGGGCAGCCCGTCATGCCACTTCATGCCCGACCGTAGCGTCACGTCCACCGTCGTCTCGGTGGGCCGGACGGGCTACCGCGCCCGTGGGCTGCCGAAACCGTGACCCGGCCCAC
>JANXXW010000577.1 GCA_025350425.1 Rhodospirillales bacterium | reverse complement strand
GCGGCGATGCGCCCGTTCTTGATCGCGACATCAGCCTTGATGATGCCCCAGTGGTCCAGGATGAGCACGTTGGTGATCACCGTGTCGACCGCGCCCTGGGCCTGTGACGCCTGCGATTGCCCCATCCCGTCGCGGATCACCTTGCCACCGCCGAACTTCACTTCGTCGCCATAGACGGTCAGGTCGCGCTCGACCTCCACCCACAACTCGGTATCGGCCAGCCGCACCCGGTCGCCGGTGGTGGGTCCGTACATGTCCGCATAGGCACGGCGCGTGATGCGGGCCATCAGTCAAGATCCCCCATGATTTCGCCGCGAAACCCAAACACCTTTCGTGCACCCTGATAGGGCACGAGAGTAATCTCCCGCGTCTGCCCCGGCTCGAACCGCACGGCGGTCCCGGCAGCGATATCCAGCCGCTGTCCACGCGCCTGGACGCGATCGAACTGCAGCGCCGGATTGGTCTCCGCGAAATGGTAGTGGCTACCGACCTGGATCGGACGGTCGCCGGTATTTGCCACCGTCAGCGTGGTACGCGGCAACCCAGCGTTCAACTCGATGTCGCCAGGCAACGTATCGATCTCACCAGGAATCACGATGCTACCCCCTGGTCCTTGAGGGAGGGGCGAAACGCCAAAAACTCGGATGTGAGGCACAAAGTCACACCCCTCATCCCAACCCTGTCCCGCATGGGGAGAGAGAGCAGGAGCGCCCTCATCGGATTGGCTCATGCACGGTCACCAATTTGGTGCCGTCGGGAAACGTTGCCTCTACCTGCACGTCCGCGATCATCTCCGCGATCCCGTCCATCACCTGCGCCCGCGTCAGCACATGCGCGCCGGCTTCCATCAGATCGGCAACCGTCCGTCCGTCCCGCGCGCCCTCCACCACGGCGTCGCTGATCAGTGCCACCGCCTCTGGATAATTCAGCTTCACGCCACGTTCGAGGCGCCGTCGCGCCACCGTCGCCGCCATGGCAATCAGCAGCTTGTCTTTTTCGCGCGGTGTCAGATGCATGATGTCCTCAGCATTGCCAAACCCTGGGTAGGGTGCGGTCGTTCCGTAGGCAGTCCAACACGGCCATCACGCCAGCCCGCAGCGCAGCGCCATCGGGCGCCACGATACGCGCGACCAACATGCCGTTCCAGGCGCTCGCGCCGGCTTCTGCATCGCCTAAAGCTCCGCGCACTGCGTCGAGTCGATCAGCCGCATCTGGGCTTACCAGCACGATCGTCGCCATGGCGCCCTGGCCTCGTGCGGTCGCGATCCCAGCGAGTTGCGCCGTCACATCGCCCCCAAGCCGGATCGCCTCATGCAGCAGCCAACGCCCGTCACGCCGCACCCGCCACGCGTCGCGCACCCGCGCCGTGCGAACCCGCTCGCCCATGGCGGCGCGCCCAAGCACCAGTGACTCCACCCCCAGGAACCATCCGTCCGCAGCGATGTCGACGGCCAGGGTCCGGTCCATCGCGCATCCGTCGAACAGGATGCTCTCCTGCGGCAGCCACTCGCACGCGGCGCCTGCACCCACGCTGATCTCGGTTCGTATATCGGCCGGCGGATCCGCGTCCAACGCGCGATAGAACCGCTCGGCGGTCTGGGAGGTGATGGTGGCCCGCGCTCCTGGCCGGATCACCAACGCGGAGCGCAGGAAATCCCCACCGGCGATGCCGCCCGAAGTGTTGAGCGTGGTGATCTCCATCCAGTCCACCGGACGAGGAAAACGTGCTTTGAGGCAACCCTCCTGGCGCAATCCCTCCAGCACGCCACGCCCGTCACGCAGCTTGATGGAGACCCGTAGCTCGCCCGTTGCGCGCTGATGTTCAGACCGAGAGGCGGCGGCGGACATCCTGTTCGTCAAGCTCCTCGCGTGTGCTGTTCACGACGATATCGCCGCGATCCATCACAGCGATACGCTGTGCCAGATCGCGTGCGAAGTCGAAATACTGCTCGACCAGAAGGATGGCCATGGTGCCGCGCGAGCGCAGCAACGCGATGACGCGGCCGATATCCTTGATGATGCTCGGCTGGATACCCTCGGTCGGCTCATCCAGCACCAGCAGGCGCGGCTTCATCACCAAGGCCCGCCCGATCGCCAGTTGCTGCTGCTGTCCGCCCGACAGATCCCCGCCGCGCCGCCGCAGCATGGATTTCAGGATCGGGAACAACTCGAATATCTCGTCCGGAACCTTGCGTTCCCGGCGCGGCAGCACGGCGAACCCCGTTTCCAGGTTTTCCCGCACCGTCAGCAACGGGAACACGTCGCGCCCTTGCGGCACATAGGCGATGCCGCGCTTTGCCCGGTCGTAGGTCGGCAGCCGCGTGATGTCCTCGCCGTCCCACACGATCTTGCCCGAGGACACCGCGTGAA
>JANXXW010000565.1 GCA_025350425.1 Rhodospirillales bacterium | reverse complement strand
GGTGGTGAACTTCGCGCAGGGCGAGTTCCTGATGCTCGGCATGTATGTGGCGTTCTACCTGTTCGGTGCCTGGGGGCTGTCCACGGTGTTCGGATCATCGAGCGGGCCGTTCGTCGCCGCCTTGCTCGCTGGCCCCATCGTGTTCGTGGTGGGAATCGTGCTGCACCGGCTGCTGATTGCGCGCGTGTCGGGGCTGCGGACGACGGCCAGCCTGGACGAGGGGCATTTTGGCCAGTTGATCGTGACGCTCGGCCTGTCGCTGATCCTGCAGAACGGGGGGCTGATCGTGTTCGGGTCGTCGCCGCGCTCAATACAAACGCCGCTATCCTCCTCCGCCTGGGAGCTGGAGACGGGGCTCTATGACGCCTTGGTGTTCCTGAACAAGGCGCGGTTGATCTCGTGCCTCGTCGCGGTCGGGGTAGTGGTGACGCTGTGGCTGGTGCTGGAGCGGACGAGCCTCGGCAAATCGCTGCGGGCCGCAGCCGACAACCCGGTGGCGGCAACCTACACGGGCGTGGACGTGGAACGGGCGCACCGCATCGCGTTCGGCCTCGGCTGCGGCGTGACGGCGATCGCGGGCGGGTTGATCGCGATCAACCTGTCCTTCACGCCGTTCACCGGCGTCGAGTTCATCATCATCATGTATTCGGGCGTGGTGCTGGGCGGGCTTGGCAGCATCCTCGGCGCGTTCTGGGGTGGCCTTACCATCGGCTTCGTCCAGCAACTCTCGGCCATCGTGCTGCCCACGCAGTTGCAGAACGCGGCGATCTTCGTCGTATTCCTGTTGATCATCACGCTTCGTCCGCAAGGATTGTTCGGCCGTTCGGCAGAACGGGCATGAGGCCCGGCGCCGTCCCGCGGGTTCGCCGCGACCTTGTTGTGCTGGTCGGGTGCACCGTGGCCTACGCCGCCGCGAGCCTCGCGGTCAGCAACAATTACTATCAGTTGATCCTGACGCTGGTGCCGATCTGGGCTGTCATGGGGCTGTCGTGGAACCTGTTCTCGGGCTACGTCGGGCTGATTTCGTTCGGCCATGCGGCGTTCTTTGGCCTTGGTGCCTACACCGTCACGCTCTGCCTCGTATGGTTCGACATCACACCCTGGCTCGGTATCCCAATCGGCGCCGCGCTGGGCGGGATGGCGGCGTTTCTGATCGGCCTCCCGACGCTGCGGCTGCGCGGCCATTACTTCGCGCTCGCGATGCTCGCATACCCGATCCTGTTTCTCTACATCCTGCAATACGCCGGCCTGCAGGAGGTCCCGCTGCCGATGAAGCGGGAGCACGCGGCGGCGTTCCTGCAATTTGCCGATCCGCGCGCTTACACGTTGGTGGCGACCGGCCTGCTGCTGGTGGCGATGCTGGTCTCGATCGCAGTCGAGAACAGCCGGTTCGGGTTGGCGCTGATGGCGATCCGACAAAACGAACTGGCGGCGGAGGCAGCCGGGCTGGATACTTGGCGCTGGAAGATGCGGGCATTGGTCGTCAGCGGTGCCATGGCCGGGTCGGCGGGCGGGCTGTACGCCTGCGTGTTGCTGATCGTGACGCCCCATTCCGTGTTCGGCATCCTGACCTCGGCCCAGGCACTGACGGTGACGTTGTTTGGCGGCGTCGCCACGGTCTGGGGCCCGCTGATCGGAGCGGTTGTGCTGATCCCGCTGGCCGAGACGCTGAACGCCGAACTTGGCGGCGTGCTGCCTGGCATCGAGGGCGTGGTGTATGGCGCAGCGATTATCCTGATCATGCTGATCGCGCCCGAGGGCGTGTTCTGGACGGTGCGCGACCGATTGCTGCGCGCACGCCCGGCCGCACCCCTGCCGGTCGCCTCGCCGGTTCCCGCGGCACCCGCGCGCGTGGCGCAGCGGCCGGTTGGCGCGCCGTTGTTGGAGGTGGTCGGGTTGAGCAAATCGTTCGGCGGCCTGAAAGCCGTGAACAATGTCAGCTTCACCGTTGCGCGCGGCACGATCCTCGGGATCATTGGCCCCAACGGCGCGGGCAAGACGACGCTGTTCAATGTGCTGAACGGCGTGTTGCCGGCGAGTTCCGGCACGGCGGGGCTGGACGGCCACGCGCTGGTCGGCCTGAAGCTCCACCGCGTCGCGCGCCTGGGCATCGGCCGCACGTTCCAGGTGGTCCGCAGCTTCCCGCGCCTGTCGCTGCTCGACAACGTGGTGGTCGGCGCATATGGCGCTGGGCTGCGCGACGCGGAAGCGATCGAGACCACGCACGAGGCGCTGGCGCGGGTCGGGCTGGAACATCTAGCGTTGGTGCCGGCGGGGCAGTTGACCAATAAAAGCCTGCGCCTGATGGAGTTGGCGCGGGCGTTGGCCAGCCGGCCTCAGCTGTTACTGCTCGATGAGACGCTGGCCGGGCTCGGCCGCGAGGAATGCGACGACATCCTGGCGGTCCTGGCACGCCTGCGCGACGAAGGCATGACCGTCGCCATCATCGAGCACACCATGCACGCGATGCTGCGGATCGCGGACAGCTTCCTGGTGATCGACCACGGACAGGTGCTGGCGAGCGGGCTGCCGCGCGACGTGATCGAGAATCCAGCGGTGATCGAAGCCTATCTCGGCAAGAAATGGCTGAACCGATGCGCGAAGTAATCCCATGCCCGAAGTGACCCAATGCTCGAAATAACGGGTCTTTCGGTCGCCTATGGCGGACTCCGCGCGTTGTCCGGCGTGTCGCTGCGCGTGGGGCAGGGACAGTTCGTCACCGTGGTCGGCGCCAACGGCGCGGGCAAATCGACGCTGTTCAAAACCATCAGCGGCGTGGTGGCGGCGCAACAGGGCACTATCCAGTTCGACGGTCGCGATCTGCTGGCGACACCGGCCTCCATGCGCGCGCATCTCGGCATCGCCCACGTGCCCGAAGGCCGCCAGGTGTTCAAGGCGATGACGGTGCGCGAGAATCTCGAACTGGGCGCTGCCACCAAGGCTGGGCGACAAGGCTGGGTCCATGCGCTCGACCGCATCCATACGCTGTTCCCGATCCTCTCTGACCGCGCCACCCAACTTGCCGGGACGCTTTCGGGTGGGGAGCAGCAGATGTTGGCGATCGGACGTGGGCTGGCCAGCGCGCCACGGCTGCTGATGCTGGACGAGCCGTCGATGGGATTGGCACCGGCCATCGCCGATATGATCTTCGAGCGGATCGCGCAGATCCACCGCGAGGACGGCCTCACGATCCTGCTGGTCGAGCAGCGTGTGGCCGAGGCGCTGGAATTATGTGATCGGGGCTTCGTGTTGGAAACAGGACACATGGTGCTCGAAGGGCCATTCGAGACGCTGATGGCGGACGACCGGATCCGGCAATCCTATCTCGGCCTTGGGGACGCGTAGCGATGCGAGGGCAACCCAATGACGACAGGGCATCAAGCGTGAAAGTCACGCTGGGAACGTTGGTTTGAGGGCGATGGTGGTTCGCCGCGCCGGTGGGCCGGAGGCGATGGTACTGGAAGACGTGGCACCGCCATCGCTGCGACGCAACGATATCCGCATCCAGGTTGAGGCGTGCGGGGTGTGCTATCACGACGTGGTCACGCGCAACGGCACGCTGAAGCGCGGCGTCGAGATGCCGCTGATCCCAGGGCACGAGATTTCCGGCATCGTCGAATCCGTAGGGCCGGATGTGCGCGGGTTCCGGCCCGGCGACCGCGTGGCCACGCTGCAACGACGGCACATCTGTGGGCACTGCAAGTTCTGCCGGAACGACCAGGAGACCGCCTGCCCGGAACGCGAATTCCTGGGCGACCTTGGCCTGAACGGCGGTTATGCCGAATTGGTGTGCGTGGAGGAGGACAACGTCGCGCACGTGCCGGAAGGCGTGCCGCTCGACTCGGCCGCCATCATCGCCTGCGCCATCGGCAGCGAGCTGAACGCGATACGCGACGTGGCGGGCGTGAAGGCAGGGGACCGGGTACTGGTAAACGGTGCGGGCGGTGGGCTCGGCATCCACGGCGTGCAAATCGCGCATATCTCGGGCGCCGAGGTGATCGCGGTCACGGGATCACCGCACAAGGTGGACATGATCCGCGCGGCTGGCGCCGACCACGTTGTGCTGTTCGAGCATGGCGAGGACTTTTCGGGCAGGGTGCGTGCGCTCACGGGTGGCGAGGGCGTGGACGTGGCGATCGACAACGTCGGCACCCACACGTTCGAGGCGATGCGCCGGAGTCTCGCGATGCGGGGCCGCTGGATTTTCATCGGCCAGTTAAGTGGGGATTTCGTGCGGCTGAACCCCGCCCAGCTCTTCCTGCGCGGCATCTCGATCCACAGCGCGCAGAGCACCAACCGGCGCCAGTTGCTCGATTGCCTCGATCTGGTGCGGCGCGGACTCGTGCGTCCGGTGATCTCGGCGGCACTGCCGCTGGAGCGGGCGCCCGACGCGCACGCGATGGCGGAAAGGGCCGCGCCGACCGGGCGCATCCTGTTAAAGCCCGGTCTGACAGGATAGTTATGAGGTATAACTACCTTGCCGTGGCGGGGCGCGCGGCAGGCTGAGTCGGCGCGGAATCGCGGTGCGAAAATGTACCGGAATTGGCGCTTTTTACATCGAGAGCGACGGTTCCAGGCCCTCGGGAAGGGGGCAAACATACGGGGTGCGAGCGAGGCGCTCGCGGTGGTCGGCCTTGGCCTGGGCCAGCAGGGCCGGATCGGTCAGCACATCGGCGGCGGTCGCGGCCATCACTTTGGCCACATGCACCATGCCCTTATGCGCGGCTGGCGTCTTGCCTTGCGCTGTGAGCTGCCAGGAATGGCCCGGTGTGCCGATCGCGTAGGTGGCACCGCGTGCCTGGACGGTCGGAACCGCCCAACTGACATCGCCCACATCGGTCGAGCCAATCATTTTGGCCCCGCGCGCCTCCAATGGCACGATGAGGTCGCACAAAGGCGCGTCGGTGACGGGAAGGCCGAAGCGGCGATGGGCGGAGACGATATCGTCTTCACCCACCGTCGCCTGAATTTTAGCGGCGAAGGCGCGGTCAGCGGCATCGAACTCCGGTGGGCCGAGGCGCTCGAAATTCGTGAACATGGCGCGCTCCAGGGGCGAGTTCGCGAGCAGGTTGCTCATGGCGCTGACGACCTCGGAGCGCACCGTGGTCTCGGTCATGAGGGCCGCGCCGTCCGCCACCTTCTTCACCCGCTCGACCAGGCGCCAAAGCTCCGGCAGTTCTGCCGCGCGCACGAGGTATCGCACCTTGGCGAAGGCCTGCACGACGTTGGGTGCGACGCCGCCGGAATTGAGGTGGGCATAGTGGATGCGCGCGTCGCTCGGCATGTGCTCGCGCATGTAGTTGACGCCGACGTTCATGAGTTCCACAGCGTCGAGCGCGCTGCGCCCGAGATGAGGTGCGGCAGCGGCGTGGGAGGCGCGACCGGTAAAGCTGAAATCCATCAGCAGGATAGCCAGCGAGTCCGCCTCGTTCACGCCGGAGAACGGGGCCGGATGCCAGGAAATCGCCGCATCCACATCGGCGAACGCGCCCTCGCGCACCATGAACGTCTTGGCCGCCCCGCCTTCCTCGGCCGGACATCCGTAGTAGCGGATCCGGCCCTGGATGCCCTGCGCCGCCAGCCAGTCCTTCACCACGGTGGCGGCCAGCATGGCGCCAGCGCCGAGCAGGTTGTGGCCGCAGGCGTGGCCCGCGCCGTCGCCGGGCAGCGGACGATGCTCGGCGACCCCGGCCTCCTGGCTGAGGCCGGGCAGCGCGTCGAACTCGCCGAGTATGGCGATGACCGGGCCGCCCTCGCCAGCCTCTCCCATGATCGCAGTCGGGATGCCGGCGATGCCCGTGGTCACCCGGAATCCTTCCGCCTCGAGCATGGCGACGTGCTCGGCCGCCGACCGGGCTTCCTGGAAATTCAGCTCCGGCATTCCCCAGATCCGGTCGGAAAGGCCGATGAACGCCTCCTGCTTGGCCTCGACCCGTCGCCACACGTCCGCGCTGTTCTGCATCGTCCTGCTCCGTTCGTTGGGAGCAAAGGCTAGGCGCAAACGTGCGGCGTTGTCATGGGGCGACCTTGCCTCAATGGCCTGATTACAGATGGCCTGATTACAGGGCGACGCAGGCAGGGCGGGCCAACGCGGTGAGGACGAGGCCCAGGCCGAGGACAGCGATTGCGGCGCCCAGCAACGGCAGCCGGGCATATCCCACTCCCGCGCTCAACGCGGCTCCACCCATCCAGGCACCGGCGGCGTTGCCGAGGTTGAAGGCGCCCTGGTTCAGCGTGGACGCCAGGTTGGGCGCATCGGTTGCGGCCTCCAGCACCCAGATCTGCAACGGCGACACGAGGGCAAAGGCCAGCGCGCCCCAGGCGACAAGCGCCAGAATCGTGGCGATTTCTGAGTGGCTCACGGCCGAAAGGAGGCCCAGCACTGCGGCCAGCCCGACGAAGCTGCCGATCAGGGTCGCCATAAGATTGCGGTCGGCCAAGCGTCCGCCGATCAGGTTGCCAATCGTAAGCCCGAGTCCGACCGCCAGCAGCGCGCCGGTGACGCCGTGCGGGCTGAAGCCGGTAACTTCCTCCAGGAACGGCGTGATGTAGGTGAACGTGGTGAACAGGCTGACCGAGGCGAGGGTCGAGATCAGCATCGGCAGCAGAACCGGCCACCGTCCGAGTGCCCTGAACTCCGAGCCGAGGTCGTTGCGCGATCCCGGCAGGCCCGAGGGCACCCAGGCGATAATCGCGGCCCCGGCGAGCACGCCGATGCCGACCACGGCCCAGAACGCCATCCGCCATCCCGCCGCCTGGCCCAACGCCGTGCCAAGCGGCACCCCGAGCACGTTCGCCAGCGTCAACCCGGTGAACATAAGGGCGATCGCCTGTGCGCGCCGCTCACGCGGAGCAAGGTCCCGCGCGACCACGGCGCCGATGCCAAAAAAGGCCCCGTGCGCGAACGCCGTTACCACGCGTGCGACCATCAGCAAGCTGTAGCTCGGCGCCAGTGCGCAGCCGAGATTGCCGATCAGGAACACGGCCATCAGTCCGAGCAGGGCGGTTTTGCGTGGCAGGCGGGCGGTCGCCATGGCAACGAGGGGGGCGCCCACCACCACGCCCATGGCGTAGCCAGACACGAGATACCCGGCCTGGGGCACGGTCACGGAGAAGCTGTGCGCCACATCCGGCAACAGGCCCATGATGATGAATTCGGTTGTGCCGATGCCAAATGACGCCACGGCAAGGGCCAGGATGGGAAGCGAGAACAACAATGCAGGCTCCATTCGACCTTGCTGCAGCACGATTCCGCACTGCAGCATTTAACGATGGCCAGCACATGAGCCGTGATGCCTAGCTACGCAAGTTCCCAACCAGGGCGCTGCGGGCTTGCCACCGCGGATGACGCGTATCGCGGTGGCGGCGACACGGCTCGTTCGTTTCCGCGTTGTTCTACGGATGACGCAATATATGACCCGCTCGAAAGTGCGCCCATCATCGACGCGGCTGTGGGGGATAGCTTTGCCGCCTTGCGATGAGCAGGCCAGCTTGGAACGATAACCAGCGCGGGCGACGAGGATACCTCGCCGCCCGCGCCGGGTGTCACTTCAGGGACGTAAAAGCCGCAACGATGGCTCAGCCCTTGCCGACCGCATCGAGTGCCATGTTCAGGCCCAGCACGTTCACATGGGCCTCGCCGATAATCCCCAGAAGCCGTCCGGTCGTGTTCTCATTCACCAGCGCCCGCACGCGGTCCTCGGGCAGTTTGCGTGCGCTCGCCACGCGCGGCACTTGGAAAAGTGCTGCTGCCGGCGTGATGTCCGGATCAAGGCCACTGGCCGAAGTCGTCACGAGATCGACCGGCACCGGCGTGCCAGAGTTCTCGGCGGCCAACTTGTCGGTATCCTCCTTTACGCGATCAATCAGCGACTTGGCTGTCGGCCCCGCGTTGGAACCGCCCGAGTTCTGCGCGTTGTAGGGAGCCGGCACGGTCTTGGTGGCGTCGGCCGGGTCGGTGTCGGTGGTTGCCGACGGGCGACCATGGAAGTAGGTCGGACCAGTGAAGTTCTGCCCGATCAGGGCGGAGCCGATCACCTTCCCGTCCTTTTCGATCAAGCTGCCATTGGCCTGGTGCGGGAAGATGAAACCAGCGATGCCGGTCATGGCCAACGGGTAGGCCAGGCCGGTGAGCACCGTCATCAAGACAATCATTAGGATGGCGGGGCGGATTTGCTTCAACATGATAACGGTTCCAAAAATGCCGGCTTCACGCGAGGCCGACAGAGGTAATGAACAGGTCGATCAGCTTGATGCCGATAAAGGGCACCAGGATACCGCCCAGGCCATAGATCATCAGGTTGCGCCGCAAGGCTGCCCCAGCACCGACCGGACGATACGCCACACCCTTCAGGGCGAGCGGGATCAGCGCCACGATGATCAGCGCGTTGAAGATGATCGCCGACAGGATCGCGCTCTGCGGGCTCGCGAGATGCATCACGTTCAACGATTGCAGCTGCGGGTAGAACGCCAGGAACATTGCCGGGATGATGGCAAAGTACTTGGCCACGTCGTTGGCGATCGAGAACGTGGTCAGCGCGCCGCGGGTCATCAACAGTTGCTTGCCGATGCCAACGATCTCGATCAGCTTCGTGGGATCGCTGTCCAGATCGATCATGTTGCCCGCCTCGCGAGCAGCCATGGTGCCGGTGTTCATCGCCACGCCGACGTCGGCCTGCGCCAGTGCCGGTGCGTCGTTGGTGCCGTCACCACACATGGCTACCAGCTTGCCCTTCGCCTGTTCGTCGCGAATGAGCTTCAGCTTGTCCTCGGGTGTCGCCTGAGCCAGGAAGTCGTCCACGCCCGCCTCGGCCGCAATGGCAGCGGCTGTCAACGGGTTGTCGCCGGTGATCATTACCGTGCGAATGCCCATCTTCCGCAACTCCGCGAAACGCTCGCGGATGCCACCCTTCACGATGTCCTTCAGGTAGATGACGCCAAGCAGCTTCCCGTCTTTCGCCACGCCCAGCGGCGTGCCACCGGCCTTGGCAATGCGGTCGGCCTTCTCTGTCAGGTCGCGCGACGCCGCCTCGCCAGCCTTGGCGTAAGCCAGAATGGAGTCGACTGCACCCTTGCGGATCGCCGTACCGTCGACATCGATGCCGCTGATCCGCGTCTGTGCGGTGAACGGAATGAAAGTGGCACCGGCGGGCGCTGTGTCGCGGCCACGAATGCCATACTTCTCACGCGCGAAGGCAACGATGGAACGCCCCTCCGGCGTCTCGTCGGACAGCGACGCCAGTTGCGCCGCATCGGCCAGCTCTTGCTCGCTCACACCCGTCACCGGCACGAACTCGGACGCCTGACGGTTGCCCAGCGTGATGGTGCCGGTCTTGTCCAGCAGCAACGTATCCACGTCGCCGGCCGCCTCGACGGCACGTCCCGACTTGGCGAGCACGTTGTAGCGAGTTCGACCACGGAGGATCGCGCCAAATCGCTGAAACGCTTCAGGATTCCAACTGCTCCGCAGTTCACCATTCGGGTGTTAACTAAGTCCGTTGCAATTGCTTGCGGGCTAACAACCTATCTGGATTTGGGTGGAACCAAC